>DATITT010000083.1:0-42899 GCA_035467435.1 Arthrobacter sp.
GACTCCGTCTCGCTGAACCCCGACACCGTGGTGGACACCTGGATCCGGCTCGCGGGCGCGGCAGCCAGCTGACACGGTTGGTTGACACGGTGAATTGACACCATGTCGGCAGCGGAGACAGCCGCCTCCGGGCCCACCTCCTGGCCCCAACGAAAGGCTGACCTCGATTGATGCCCGGAAATCACAATCCGGGCATCAATCGGGCTCCACCATCGTGGCGCCGTTGACTCAGGACCCAATGGACGTGAAGGTGGTGCCATGACGGCTCAGCGATTCAACACCAGGCTGGTATTCACGACGGCGGCAGCTACGGCAGCGCTCTTTCTTACCGGCTGCGGCACCGGCACCCCGCAGGCCCAGACGTCCAGTACCCCGACGTCCTCCCCCGCCAGCACCGCCAGCCAGCCCGCCAGCCAGCCCGCCGCCACCGGCGCAGCCAGCGGCCCCGCCTCCACGGCCCCCGCACCGGCAGTGGCCGCGCCGGTAGTGGCCGTGCCTTCCGGCCCCGGGCTGTGCAAGGCCGCCGGCCTGACGGCCGGCATCGATTCCACCGGCGGAGGCGCAGCAGGCAGCGTCTACATGAAGCTGATCCTGACGAACTCCGGCACCGAGCCGTGCCTGCTGAAGGGCTTTGCCGGCGTGTCGCTCACCGCGGACGCCAACGGCGCCCCGATCGGCGCCGCCGCGTCCCGCGACGGGTCCACACCGGCCGCCGACGTCCTGCTCGCGCCAGGGCAGGCCGGCGCCGCAACACTGCGCTACACCCAGGCCGCCAACTACCCGGGCTGCAGCCGGACCGCCGCCGCAGGCTTCCGCGTCTACCCGCCCGAAGACACCGCCTCGCTGTTCATCGCCCAGCCCCGGGACGCCTGCAGCGACGCCGAAACCCCGCTGCTCACGATCGGCGTTTTCCAGGCCCAGTAGCTCCGGTCGCCGCGGCTCCAGACCCCTGGTGCCCTGGCAGGGCGGCCGCGTGTCCCAGCCGTCTGCCCTCCGGGCACCCGGGCTCCGCCGCGGAGAATTTGACCGCGGGAGTGCCCGCCATTTCCTGTCGGTGGGTTAAGGCATGATGGAGGAATGAAGGGGCAGGAGCTCGCCGGCGGCACACTTGCGGCCGAGGCCATGGACCGGTTCAGCCGGCCGACCCGGGATTGGTTCCTGGGTGCATTCAGTGCGCCCACCCCGGCCCAGAACGGCGCCTGGAACGCCATTTCTTCCGGCGCCCACGCGCTCGTGGTCGCCCCCACCGGTTCCGGCAAAACGCTCGCGGCCTTTCTCTGGGCGCTCGACCGGCTGCTCGTATCAGCCCCCGCCGAGCCCGAGGAACTCCCCGGCCTGGACACCGCCAAAGGCCCCCGGCGCAAGGCAGCCAAACGCAAAACCAGGGTGCTGTACATCTCGCCGCTCAAGGCGCTCGGCGTCGACGTGGAACGCAATCTGCGCGCCCCGCTGATCGGCATTACCCAGACCGCCAAACGCCTGGACCTGCCCGCACCGCTGATCACCGTGGGCGTCCGTTCCGGTGACACGCCGGCGTCGGACCGCCGCTCGCTGCTGAGCAACCCGCCGGACATCCTCATCACCACGCCCGAGTCCCTCTTCCTGATGCTCACGTCCAAGGCCCGGGAGACGCTGAGCGAGGTGGACACCATCATCGTCGATGAGGTCCACGCCGTCGCGGGCACCAAACGCGGTGCCCATCTGGCCGTGTCCCTGGAACGCCTCGACGCCTTGCTCCCGAAACCCGCCCAGCGGATTGGACTCTCGGCCACTGTTGAGCCCAAGGAGCTGGTGGCGCAGTTCCTCGCCGGCTCCGCGCCGGTGGAAATCGTGGCCCCGCCCTCGAAGAAGACGTGGGACCTGACGGTTTCCGTCCCGGTGGAGGACATGTCCGATCTGCAGGGCTCGGCCGGCGCGTTCGACTCCGGTCCGGCGTCCGGGTTGCAGCCGCAGGCTTCGATCTGGCCGCACGTGGAGGAGAAGATTGTGGATCTGGTGCTGGCCAACCAGTCCACCATTGTGTTCGCCAATTCCCGCCGGCTCGCCGAACGCCTGACCGCCCGGCTGAACGAGATCTACGCCGAGCGGCAGCTGATGGGCGCGGGCGGCGGCTGGGGAGAGTTGGGTGCCGGGGCGCCCGCCTCCGAGCCCGTCCCGGCGGGAGCACCGGCAGGCGGCGCTCCCGCGCTGCCAGGCTCCACCGCGACACCGACGTCCACCGCGACACCGGCGCACATGATGGCCCAGGCCGGAAGCACCGCCGGCGCCGATCCGCTCCTTGCCCGGGCCCACCACGGCTCGGTCTCGAAGGACCAGCGGGCCCTGATCGAGGACGACCTGAAATCCGGCCGGCTGCGCTGCGTCGTGGCCACGTCCTCCCTTGAACTGGGCATCGACATGGGCGCCGTGGACCTGGTGGTGCAGGTGGAATCCCCGCCCTCCGTGGCCAGCGGGCTGCAGCGGGTGGGCCGCGCCGGGCACCAGGTCGGCGAGGTCTCCCAGGGCGTCCTGTTCCCCAAGCACCGCGCAGACCTGGTGCACACCACCATCACGGTGGAGCGGATGCTCGCCGGCAAGATCGAACGGCTCTTCGTCCCCGCGAACCCGCTGGACATCCTGGCCCAGCAGACCGTCGCGGCCGCGGCGCTGGGCTCCATTGATGTGGAGGAGTGGTTCGCCACGGTGCGCCGGTCGGCGCCCTTCGCCTCCCTCCCCCGCTCCGCCTTCGAGGCCACCCTGGACCTGCTCGCCGGCCGCTACCCCTCCGACGAATTCGCGGAACTGCGGCCCCGGATCATCTGGGACCGCAATGCCGGCACCATCGAGGGCCGCCCCGGCGCCCAGCGGCTGGCCGTCACCTCCGGTGGCACCATCCCGGACCGCGGGCTCTTCGGCGTCTACATCATCGGCACCGAGACGGAAGGGACCGGATCCGCGGGCTCCGCCAGCGGCGACGGCCGGGCGGCCAGCCCTGCCGCCGCGGCAGCCAAGGGCGGCCGCCGGGTCGGCGAACTCGACGAGGAAATGGTCTACGAATCCCGGGTCGGTGACGTGTTCGCCCTCGGCGCCACCAGCTGGAAGATCGAGGACATCACCCACGACCGTGTGCTGGTTTCCCCCGCGTTCGGCCAGCCGGGGAAACTCCCGTTTTGGAAGGGCGACTCCCTCGGCCGCCCGGTCGACCTCGGACGCGCCCTGGGCGCGTTCGTGCGCGAACTGTCCGCGTCCGACGTCGGGCCGGCCACGGAACGCTGCAAGGCCAGCGGCCTGGACGATTTCGCCGCCAACAACCTGATCCAATACCTTGCCGAGCAGAAGCTGGCCACCGAGGTGGTCCCCAGCGACACCACCTTGGTGGTGGAGCGCTTCCACGACGAACTCGGCGACTGGCGGGTGGTGCTGCACAGCCCGTTCGGCATGCCGGTGCACGCGCCGTGGGCCCTCGCCGTCGGGCAACGGCTGCACCAGCGCTTTGGGCTGGACGGCTCCGCGATGGCCGCGGACGACGGCATTGTGCTGCGCGTGCCCATGATGGAGGACGAGCCTCCCGGGGCCGAGCTGTTCCTGTTCGACCCGGAGGAACTCGAGCAGATTGTGACGGCCGAGGTCGGCGGCAGCGCCCTCTTCGCTTCCCGGTTCCGTGAGTGCGCCGCGCGGGCCCTGCTGCTCCCCCGGCAGACCCCGGGCAAACGGCAGCCCCTGTGGCAGCAGCGCCAGCGTTCCGCCCAGCTGCTGGACGTGGCGCGGAAGTACCCCACGTTCCCGATCGTCCTCGAGACCGTCCGCGAATGCCTGCAGGATGTCTACGACCTTCCGGCCCTGAAGGACATCGCGGCGTCCATCGAGCGCCGCGAGCTGCGGCTCCTGCAGACCACCACCCAGCAGCCCTCGCCGTTCGCCAAGTCCCTGCTCTTCGGCTACGTCGCGCAGTTCCTCTACGAGGGCGATTCCCCCCTGGCCGAGCGCCGGGCCGCCGCGCTGGCGCTGGATTCGACCCTGCTCAACGAACTCCTCGGCCGGGTCGAGCTGCGCGAGCTGCTCGATGCCAAGGTCATTGACGCCACTGAGCGGGAGCTGCAGCGGCTCGCCCCGGACCGGAAGGTGCGCGGGCTGGAAGGGGTCGCGGACCTGCTGCGCCTGCTGGGCCCGCTGACCCCGGAGGACGTCGCAGCCCGGCTCGAACCGGTGGCCGGGCCTGCCCCGGCGGCCGGATCTGCCGAGGCAGGCCCGCCTGCCGAGGCCCGCGAAACCGAGGCCTTGGTCGAGAGCGTGGCCCCAGTCGCCGATGCGGCCGCGCACCTGGTGGCGCTCCAGCGTGCCAACCGCGCCATCAAGGTCAATGTCGGCGGCGCCGAGCGCTACGCCGCGGTGGAGGACGCCGCCCGCCTGCGCGACGCCCTCGGTGTCCCGCTGCCGATGGGTGTGCCGCTGGCCTTCATCGAGCCGGTCGCTGATCCGTTGGGCGACCTCGTCTCGCGCTACGCCCGAACCCACGGGCCGTTCACCTCTGCGGAGGCCGCCGCCCGGCTGGGACTGGGCGTCGCCGTCGTCGGCACTGCGCTGAAGCGGCTCGCCGCGGACGGGCGCGTTGTGGAAGGCGAGTTCCGCCCGCACGCCGCCCCGCCGGCACCGGTTCGGGTTCCGGTTCCGGGAGCCGGCGACGGCGACGGCGGCGCTGCCTCCGGCGTCGACGGCGGGACCCAGGCCCCCGCCGCGCCCACGGCCCCGTCCCTGGCGGGCGTCAGTGAATGGTGCGATGCCGAAGTCCTGCGCAAGCTCCGCCGCCGCTCGCTCGCCGCGCTGCGTGCCGAGGTCGAGCCCGTGGATGCCGCCGCGTACGGCCGATTCCTGCCGGCCTGGCAGAACGTTCGGGTGCCGGGCAAGCGCGGGCAGTCTGCGCTGCGCGGACTGGACGGGATCATCACGGCCGTCGACCAGCTGTCCGGTGTGCCCATTCCGGCCTCCGCCTGGGAACCCCTGGTCCTCGCCAGCCGCGTGTCCGACTACCAGCCCGCCATGCTCGATGAACTCATGGCTGCCGGCGAAGTGCTCTGGTCCGGCGCAGGTGCGCTTCCCGGCAACGACGGCTGGGTCAGCCTGCACCTGGCTGATTCGGCCGAGCTGACCCTGAACCCGGCCATCGATTTCGAGCCCGGCGACGCGCAGCAGCGGCTGCTGGACCACCTGCGCAACAACGGCGGCGGCTACTTCTTCCGGCAGCTGACCGACGTTGCCGGCGGTATGGACTCGGTGCTCAGCGACCAGGACGTCGTCTCTGCGATCTGGGACCTGGCCTGGGCGGGCCGGATCACGGGCGATACCTTTGCCCCGGTCCGGGCCATGATTGCCGGCGGCCACACCGCGCACCGCCAGGTCGCCCGCGCCCCGCGGGCCCGGGCCCCCAGGTTGAGCCGGCTGGGACGCGCCCACGGGACCGGTTTGCTCGGATCTCCCGGACTGACCGGGGGCCGGTTCGGCTCCGCGAGCGGCACGGCAGCCACTCCCCCGCTGGCCGCCGGCCGCTGGTCCGCCCTGCCCGCCGCCGAACTGGATGCCACCATCCACGCCCGGGCCACCGCGGAACTCCTGCTGGACCGGTACGGTGTGGTCACCCGCGGTTCGGTCATGGCCGAGAACATCCTGGGCGGCTTCGGCCTGATGTACAAGGTGCTGGCCCGGCTGGAGGAAGCCGGACGGTGCCGCCGCGGCTACTTCATCGAGCACCTGGGCGCGGCACAGTTCGCCGTTCCCGCGACGGTGGACCGGCTGCGTTCCTACGCCGAGGACACCCAGCTCCACAAACCCGATCCGGTGGCCCTGGCCTTGGCCGCGACGGACCCTGCCAACCCCTACGGCGCCGCCCTTCCCTGGCCTGCCCTGAACGTCGACGCGGGAACCGGCCACCGTCCGGGCCGGAAGGCCGGTGCCCTGGTGGTGCTGGTCGACGGCGCCCTGGTCCTGTATGTGGAACGCGGCGGCAAGACCCTGCTGGCCTTCAGCGATGACTCCGAGGTCCTGGCCGCGGCCGGTGCTGCCCTGGTCGGCGTGGTCACCCGGGGTGCGGTGGACAAACTGATCATGGAGAAGGTCAACGGCCACGGCATTCTCGACACGCCCATCGCCGCCGCCCTGGCCCACGCCGGCGCGTACTCCACGCCGAAGGGACTGAGGATCCGTGCCTGAGGGCGATTCGGTGTTCCGCGCGGCCGCCCAGTTGCATGCTGCCCTGGCGGGCCAGCAGCTCATCTCCTCCGACTTCCGGGTACCCCGGTTCGCCACCCTCAAACTGGGCGGCTGGACCGTGACCGAGGTGGTTCCGCGGGGCAAACACCTGCTCATGCGGCTGGAGGGCCCGGCCCGGGCAGGCGGCGGCAGCCCGGCGGAACCGGACCGGCTGACGATCCATTCCCACCTCAAGATGGAAGGCACCTGGCAGGTCTACCCCCCGGGCGGCCGCTGGCGGAAGCCGGGGTTCACCGCGCGCTGCGTGCTGCGCACCGCGGCGGCAGACGCCGTCGGGTTCTCGCTGGGCATCCTCGAGGTGGTCCGCACCTCCGAGGAAGATTCCGTGGTCGGCCACCTCGGTCCTGACCTGCTGGGTCCTGACTGGGACCTGGCCGAGGCTGAGCGGCGGATCCGTGCGGCGCCGGACGTCCCGATCGGCGTCGCACTGCTGGACCAGCGGAACCTCGCGGGGATCGGCAACATCTACCGCTGCGAGGCCTGCTTCCTCTCCGGCGTGCACCCGGCGGCGCCCGTCTCGGCAGTGCCTGATGTGGCGGCCATGATCACGGACGCCAAGGTGCTGCTGGAGGCCAACCTGGGAGCCGGGCGCCGGACCACCGTCCTGAACCAGCGCGGCGCTGCCGTGGGCCGGACCTCCGGGTTGCCCGGCTACTGGGTCTACCGGCGCGAACACCAGCCGTGCCTGAAGTGCCGGACACCGGTGCGGCGCGGAATCCTTGCCAAGGCCACCGGCACGGAAGAGCGGGACATCTACTGGTGCCCGACGTGCCAGCCGCTGACGGGACCGGGGCCGGGACCGGGACCGGCCTAGCCACCCGCCGCCACCGCAGCCGGGCGCGGCCGGGCGACGCGGGTACTACTCCACGAGGCGCAAAATTCCTGGCGCGCCCGTAGTCCGGTGTCGCCAGGAATTTTGAGTGTCGCACAGGATATTCGGCGTCGCAGGGCAGTCTGAGCCTCCCCGCGGGCCGGCGGCTGCCGACCAGCTAGCCGTAGACCTTCTCGAGGAACCCGCCCCATGCCTTCGCTGTGGATTCGGCATCCCCGCTGCCGCTGAAGTCGTGGACCGTCATCCCGACCGTGGCGCCGAAGGCATTGCGGCCGAAGAACCGGTACAGCGTGTCCGCGGTGCGCAGGCCAAGGAAGTTCTCATTGGCGAAGTCCACCTCCGCCGAGAGCCGGCCGACGCCGTCGAGCTCCAGCTCCACGGCACTGCCGGGCACCGCGCCTTCAACACCCATGGCCTTTTTGAGCCGAACGAAGCCGTCCGGCGCCGCCGAGGCGGGAGGGGCCTGGATATCCGTGAACACCACCGGCCGGCCGTCGAAGTACTTCAGGTACTGGCCGAGGGTGTGCAGGTAGAACTCGGTATGCTTGCTGGCGCCGTCATACTGCTGGTCCCAGTTCCCGGTGAGGATGCCGCTATGGACGTAGTGCAGCCGGGCGCGGCCGCCGTCGAGCGGTTCCAGCACGTGCTCCAGCTGGTTGAACCAGCCGTCCGGGCCCTCCATGCGCGACACCAGATGGCGGGGGTAGTCTTCCACGGGCCGCACGGCCTGCCACTCGTCGGTGGGGAACATCCAGCCGGCTTCGTTCTTGGTGACCGCCTCCCAGACCCGCTCCGGTGTGGCGGGCAGTTCCGTGTCAACGACGATTTCGAAGTTGCGTTTGTCAGTCATTGTCCTGCTCCTTAGCTGATGGGGTTGTGGGTGCCGCTGTCTTCAATGCTGGGTGAAGCGCGACGACGAGGCGGTGCTTGCGACCGCCGCCCGCGGGGGCGCCCTCGGCCGGGGTCCCGGGTCCGCCGTCGTGGTATTTGTCCACGAGCCGGGTCACGGCAACGCCAAGTTCCGCTGCGAAGGCGGCCCGGTCCGCGGCAGTGCGGAAGGTGATCTCGCCGTCGATGGCGAAGGTGGCGAGTTGCCGTTTGGCCGCGGCGGCGCCGGTGATCAGCTGGCCCATCTCCTGGACCATGCGGCTGGCGAGCGCCAGCAGCCAGAAGGCCGAAAACCGGTCGGAGAACCGGTGCGGGTCCGGGGCCACGGAGGCGAGCGCCGCCGGGGAAATCAAGTACGAGGCAGCGCTCGCCTGCAGGATGCGCTCCGTGACGTTGCCCTTGCGGCGCTCCGCCACGAGTTCCACCAGCCCGTGACGCTCCAGGGCCTTGAGGTGGTAGTTGACCTTCTGGCGCGGCAGCCCCACCTTCGCGGCGAGCTGCGTGGCCGAGCCGGGTTCGGCGAGTTCCATCAGGATGCGGGTCCGGATGGGGTCCAGGGAGGCCTCCGCCGCGGCCGGGTCCTCGATCACTTCGATGTCCAACATGCTTCCAGTGTCGCCACCGACAGTTTTATTTGTCAAGAACTTTTTTACCGTCGGCACGTGCCTGCACCGAGGTCGCCGGAAGCGTGCGGGTTCGCGGGAGCAACCGGCGAACCCGCAGGGTTCCGGCGATCTCGCTGCGGCCCCGGAACGGCGAGGCCGGCACGGCAAAGTAGAATGGACCGGTGATGCAATCCCCTCTGCCCGTGCGCGACGGCGTCAACGCGACCCGTCTCCGCCTCCCGGACGAGGGGCCCTGGGACACCGCGATGGACTACATGATGCACCGCTGGGGCCACATCGACCCCCAGGGCATCGAGGACCGCTTCGATGCCGGAGAGATTGTGGGCGAGGCCGGCATCCCCCTGGACCGCGCCACCCCGCTGCGGAACCACACCTTTATCTGGTACTACCGCACCCTGCCGCCGGAGGTCCGGATCCCGGTGGAACTGAACATCCTGCACCACGACGAGCACCTCCTCGTGGTGGACAAGCCGCATTTCCTGCCCACCACCCCCGGCGGCACCTACATCCAGGAATCCGCGCTGGTACGGCTCCGGAACCAGCTGGACCTGCCGGACCTCATTCCCATGCACCGGCTGGACCGCATGACCGCCGGGATCCTGCTGCTCTCCACGAATCCCGAGACCCGGGGCAAGTACCAGGTGCTCTTCGAGAAGCGCCAGGTCCAGAAGGAGTACGAGTGTGTGGCCGCGGCCGGGCCCGCGTCCGGGCACCCCGCCGCCGATTTCCCCGTCGTGGTCAGGAACCGGATGACGAAGTCCCGCAGCTACCTGCTCGCCGAGGTGATCGACGGCGAACCCAACGCCGAGACCCGGATCGAACGGCTGCGAACCTTCCCCGGCCCCGGCCCGGCGGCGCCCGCCGGCCACGTCTCGACCGGCGCGGCCGACGGCGACACCGGGCGCCGTGCGCTGTACCGGCTCGAGCCGCACTCGGGCAAGACCCACCAGCTCCGCGTGCACATGGCCTCCCTGGGACTGGGGATCGTCAACGATGCCTTCTACCCGCAACTGCTGGACAAGGCGCCCGACGATTACTCGAAGCCGCTCCAGCTCCTCGCGCGCGGGATCCGGTTCGCTGACCCCATCACCGGCAAGCCGATGGAGTACCGCAGCGGGCTGGAGCTCAGCGAAGCCCGCTAGGCTCCGAACGCCTACTGGCCCCGCCCGTACCGTCCCGCGGCGGGCCGGTACGCCGCCAAGTCACGGACGGGCGCCGGGCCGGAAATGCGGTAACTTGTGCCCATGGACTTCGGCAGCGCGGACGGCTGGAGGGACGCGATCTATTTCTGGATCATCCCGGTTGTCATGGGCGATGCCATTTTCCCGCCCCTCCCTTCCGAAATGGTGGTGATCACCGGCGGCGCCCTGGCCGCCGTCGGGCGCGCCAACGCCTTGCTGGTGGTGCTCCTTGCCGCTGTAGCGTCGTGGCTTGGCGACATCCTGGTGTTCCAGCTCTTCAAACGGCGCCTGACCCACCTCCTGGACCGCTGGCGGTGGGGCCGCGCGTTCCATCAGGCCGTGCACACCGCGATCGCGAAAGCCGGCCGGTCCACCACCTATGGGGCGATCATCGGAGTCCGCTTCATCCCGGGCGGACGGCTGGCGACGACGGCGGCCGCCGGCATCGCCAACGTCTCCACCCGAAGTTTCAGCCTCTGCGCGGCCCTCGGCGGCCTCCTCTGGGCCGCATGGTCCGTCGGTCTCGGCTATGTCACCGGCGCAGCCACCGGCCTGCCGTTCTGGGCGAGCTCCCTCATCGGCGTCGTTCTCGGGATCCTGATCGGCGTCGCCCTGGGTGTGTTTGTCACGCGGAGGCGCGGCAACCGCTCCCCCGTCGTGGACGGACCCGAAGAGGAACTCGACTTCTGAGCCGGGCGGAACCCGCCTAGACGGGCGCCCAGCGGCCGCGGTTGCGGCGGAGTACCATCAGGTGGCCGGTCACCGCAACGCGTTCGACGGCGTCGCGCATCATCGCCGCCGACTCCAGCGCCTGGCGGTTCTCGCCGCTGTACGAGGTGGGCTCGACCAGGAAGCGCAGGTTCAGTTGCGGAACCCCGCCGGCCAGGTCCAGCTGGTTCGCCTCGACGTGGTGCCGCGTCTCCAGCGCTTCGACGGCCGCGGCCATTACGGACTCCGGCGGGTTGCCCGGCTTGAGCCCGGTGATCTTCAGTCTGGTCTGGAACGACGGCATAGGTTCAAGCCTAGAGGCATGGGATGCCGCCGGCCGCCGACTCACCCTTCGTTGCCGGTGTCCAGGTTCCTGGCCGGAGCCGTGCCTAATGCCACGGCTACCGACGGAGCCGTGATGACGATGTTGTAATAGATCCGTCGGACCGGCCGGGACACGGCCCAGCCGTAGGCGAAGTTCATGAGGCAACCGTCCAGGGAATCCAGCAGGCTCATCCCCGCGGCAAAGATCACGGGCAGAGTCATGATCGCGTACCAGGGCAGCGCGGAGGCCGCGGCGCCGCCGGCCAGAATCAGGAGGCTGACCTCGGTGGCGGTGTCAAAGCCCAGTCCAAACAGCAGTCCGACGCCGGAGACTGCTGTGCCACACGGCCCCGAACGGAATGGAGCTCCGACGTCCCCTCCGCGGCCGGGTCCGCCAGGGCGCGGATGCCGGCGGCCAGCAGCGCGCACAGGCCGAACACTATGCTTGAGTGGCCCAGCGAAAACCAGAAACCCACGGACATGCTGCGCTTGCCATCGGCACGGAGCTTGCGGGTGATGTTGTCGATCGCGGCAATGTGGTCGGCGTCGAAAGCGTGGCGCAGTCCCAGCGTGTAGGCGGCCACACCCAGGCCGATGCCAAAGACTCCGGCGGAACCGACGGGAATGTTTTGCGGGTCCGCCACTCCTGCCAGGACGCCCCAGCCCAGAACGTGGAGGAAGGCGACGAACATGGCCATTCCGCCGACCGATGACCACGCCCGGCCTGAAAGGGCACTTCGCGCGCCGCGGATTCGGCCTCGACGCGTAACCTCCGGTTGCTTCATGGCCCGGCCTCGGGTTCCCCGTGCGGTCCCACTGCCGTGTCGGCATGGCCGCTTTTGCGGAAGTAAAAGCCCGCGTCAGATCGGGTGGTTGTGTTTTCTCCGGCTCGCGCCTATCTTGGCAGGAAGGAGTGCCGCCATGCACGAACTCTCTATTACGCAGAGCCTTATCGATGCCGTCGTCGACCGGATCGGCGAGCGGAAAGTCCTTGCGGTCAACGTGCGGGTGGGACCGTTGTCGGGTGTTTTGCCGGACGCCATGCGCTTCTGCTTCGACGTAGCTTCCGCGGGCACCCCCTTG
The DNA here is from genome assembly GCA_035467435.1 of Arthrobacter sp. Classification (GTDB taxonomy): domain Bacteria; phylum Actinomycetota; class Actinomycetes; order Actinomycetales; family Micrococcaceae; genus Arthrobacter. The sequence continues at coordinate 11,886 of DATITT010000083.1, forward strand.
GACGGCGCCCAGTTGATGATCGAAGAACCGCGCGGCCTGGCCCGGTGCAGAAATTGCCACGACGAATTCGAGCTGGCCGATCTGATCCTTCTCTGTCCCTGCGGAAGCGCCGACGTCGAAGTCCTCAGCGGCCGCGAACTCATGCTGATGTCGGTGGAGGTGGCTTAGCAAGTGTGTACAACATGCGGATGCGGCGACGAGACGAACATCAGGGTTTCCACCCTCCAGGAATCCTCAAGTACACCGTTGCCCGGGCACCCGCATGACCATTCCCACGGGCACACACCCGACCACGGTCACGAGCACGGCCACGAGCACGCCCCGGACCACGAGCATCCGCACGTCCACCACCCCGAAACCATCCCGCTGGAACAGAGCCTGCTCGCGAAGAACGAACTGCTCGCGGCGAGGAACCGGGGGTGGCTGGAAGGCCGGGGCATCCGGGCGCTGAACGTGATGAGCTCCCCCGGCGCGGGCAAGACCACCCTGTTGGTCCGCACCCTGGCGGATCTGGGCGAGCGGTTGCAGGCCGGCGTCGTCGAGGGCGACCAGGAGACTTCATTGGACGCGGACCGCATCCGTGCGGTGGGACGGCCCGTCGTCCAGATCAACACCGGAGCCGGCTGCCATCTGGACGCCGACATGCTCAGGCGGGGACTGGACGCCCTGGATCCGGGGACCGGGTCCACGGTGTTTATCGAAAATGTGGGCAACCTGGTCTGCCCTGCGCTGTTTGACCTTGGCGAAGCAGCCAAAGTAGTAGTCGTTTCCGTGACGGAAGGTGATGACAAGCCACAGAAATACCCACACATGTTCAGGGCAGCCGATCTGGTGATCATCAACAAGTCGGATCTGCTCCCCTACGTTGATTTCGACGTCGACGGGTTCCGGCGCAGGGCCCGGCAGATCAATCCGCGCACCGATTTCCTGGTCCTTTCGGCCACCACCGGCGATGGCCTCGCCGGTTGGTATGACTGGCTCGGCGGAACCAGTTCCCGGTCATCCACTTTGACTGGATCTTTGACGGACACACTGAGCCCGTAAGGGCCTCCGAAAGAGGCAACCATGCCTACTGAAACTTCTCTGAAGGCCGAAGAAACCCTTATCCATGTGCTGTGGATCAACGCAGGGCTCAGCTGCGACGGCGATTCTGTGGCCCTGACGGCGGCCACGCAGCCCAGTGTCGAGGAGATAGCCCTCGGCGCCTTGCCCGGCCTGCCGCGCGTTGCCATGCATTGGCCCCTGATCGACTTTGAATGCGGACCGCAGGAAGGGGCCGACGACTTCCTGGAGTGGTTCCGCAAGGCGGACCGCGGCGAGCTGGAGCCGTTCGTCCTGGTGGTGGAGGGGTCCATCCCCAACGAAAAGCTCCACGCCCCCGGCGGCTACTGGTGCGGATTCGGGAACGACCTCGAGACCGGCCAGCCGATCACCACGAGCGAATGGCTGGACCGCCTGGCCCCCAAGGCCACCGCCATCATCGCGGCCGGTACCTGCGCTACCTACGGCGGCATCCACGCGATGGCGGGAAACCCCACCGGAGCCATGGGGGTGCCGGATTACCTCGGCTACAACTGGAAGTCCAAGGCCGGAATCCCCATTGTTTGTGTCCCGGGGTGCCCCATCCAGCCGGACAACCTCTCCGAAACAATGACCTACCTGCTCTATCAGGCCACCGGCCAGGCGCCGATGATTCCGCTGGACGACGCACTGCGGCCCACCTGGCTCTTCGGCCTGACCGTCCACGAGGGGTGTGACCGGGCCGGATACTACGAACAGGGCGACTTCGCCACCGAGTACGGTTCCCCCAAGTGCATCGTCAAACTCGGATGCTGGGGCCCGGTGGTCAAGTGCAACGTGCCCAAGCGCGGCTGGATGAACGGCGTCGGCGGCTGCCCGAATGTCGGCGGGATCTGCATCGGCTGCACCATGCCGGGGTTCCCGGACAAGTTCATGCCCTTCATGGATGAGCCTCCCGGCGGGAAGCTTTCAACCAGCACCATCCGCCCGTACGGCTCGGCCGTCAGGGCGCTGCGTGGAATCACCACCCACACCCTGGACCAGGAACCCAAATGGCGCCGGCCCGGTACTGAGCTCCTTACCGGTGCCCGGCGCACCTGGTAGCACCCACTTCCAGACAGGTGAAGAACATGACCTCAACGATTCCAATGCCTTCCGGAAGCGGAACAGGTAACAACAATCTGGTGGAGATGGCGTGGGACCCCATTACGAGGATCGTCGGCAGCCTCGGCATCTACACCAAGATCGACTTTGCGAACAACCAGGTGGTGGAGTGCAAGAGCACCTCCTCGATCTTCCGCGGATACTCCATCTTCATGAAGGGCAAGGACCCGCGGGACGCACACTTCATCACCAGCCGTATCTGCGGGATCTGCGGCGACAACCACGCCACGTGTTCCTGCTACGCCCAGAACATGGCCTATGGCGTGAAGCCGCCAAACCTGGGCGAATGGATCGTGAACCTCGGCGAAGCAGCCGAGTACATGTTCGACCACAACATCTTCCAGGAAAACCTCGTCGGCGTGGACTACTGCGAAAAGATGGTCTCGGAGACCAACCCCGGCGTGCTGGCCAAGGCGGAGAACACCCGCGCCCCGCACGAGGGGGACCACGGATACCGGACCATCGCTGACATTATGCGGTCGCTCAACCCGTTCACCGGGGAGTTCTACCGGGAGGCGCTGCAGGTCAGCCGGGCAACCCGCGAAATGTTCTGCCTCATGGAGGGCCGCCACGTGCACCCGTCCACGCTCTACCCGGGCGGGGTGGGAACGGTTGCCACCATCCAGCTGATGACGGACTACATCACCCGGCTCATGCGCTACGTGGAGTTCATGAAGAAGGTCGTCCCCATGCATGACGACCTGTTCGATTTCTTCTACGAGGCGCTTCCGGGCTACGAACAGGTGGGGCTGCGGCGCACCCTGCTGGGCTGCTGGGGCTCGCTCCAGGATCCCGACTACTGCAACTTCGAGTACAAGGACATGACCGAGTGGGGCCGGAAGATGTTCGTCACACCCGGCGTCGTGGTGGACGGCAAACTCGTCACGACCGACCTGGTGCGGATCAACCTCGGCATCCGGATCATGCTCGGTTCCTCCTACTACGAGGACTGGGAAGACCAGGAGATGTTTGTTACCCACGATCCGCTGGGCAATCCCGTGGACCGCCGGCATCCCTGGAACCAGCACACCAACCCGCGGCCGCAGAAGCGGGACCTCGCAGAGAAATACAGCTGGGTGATGTCGCCGCGCTGGTTTGACGGCCAGGACAACCTGGCGCTGGACACCGGCGGCGGTCCGCTGGCCCGCCTCTGGGCGACGGCGCTCGCCGGGCTGGTGGACATCGGCTACATCAAGGCCACCGGCCGGAGCGTCCAGATCAACCTGCCCAAGACCGCACTGAAAGGTCCTGTTTCCTTCGAGTGGAACATCCCGCAGTGGAGCAACACCCTGGAACGCAACCGGGCCCGCACCTACTTCCAGGCCTACGCAGCCGCCGCCGCGCTGCACTTCGCGGAGAAGGCGCTTGAGGAGATCCGCGCCGGGCGCACCAAGACCTGGGAGAGCTTCGAGGTTCCGGACGAGGCCATCGGCTGCGGCTTCACGGAGGCCGTGCGGGGTGTCCTGTCCCACCACATGGTGATCCGCGACGGGAAGATCGCCAACTACCATCCGTACCCGCCGACACCCTGGAACGCCAGCCCCACGGACTCCGCCGGGACGGCCGGACCCTACGAGGACGCCGTCCAGGGACAGCCGATTTTCGAGGAGAACGACCGCGAGCACTTCAAAGGCATCGACATCATGCGCACCGTCCGCAGCTTCGACCCCTGCCTGCCCTGCGGGGTCCACATGTATCTGGGCAACGGCCAGACCCTGGAGAAGCTGCACTCCCCGACCCAGACCCTGACCGGCGAATAGCGGCCATGCCTGGCGAGGACCGGCCGCCGCAGGCTGGCGACCGGATCGAAAGTCTCCTCGACGCCCTCGGAGCCGGCGGGGCGGTGGCCCGCGGGCGGGCCGAGGAACTGGTCCGCCAGGTGACGGAACTGTACGGCTCCGGGCTGGCCCGGATCCTGGAAATCCTCGAGGACCGGGGACAACTGGACGGCGGAACGCTGGATGCGCTGACCGCAGACGAACTGGTCTCCAGCCTGCTGGTGATCCATGGGCTGCATCCCCAGGACGTGGAAACACGGGTGGCTGCCGCGCTGGACAGTGTCCGGCCCTACCTCGGCTCGCACGGCGGAAACGTGGAACTCCTGGACATCAGCGCCGCGGGCGTGGTGCGGCTGAGGCTGCTCGGCACCTGCCAGGGCTGCCCGTCGTCGTCGGTCACGCTCAAGTTCGCCGTCGAGGAGGCGATCGAATCGGCGGCGCCTGAGGTCTCTGCCATCGAGGTGGTCGAGGAGCAATCCCGTCCCGCCGTTCCGGCCGTGATTCCGGTGGACGCGCTGCTGGTCCGGCTGAACCATCCTGCCGATGGCGCAGCAGGCCACGGGCCGGGCGATGCCGGCGGCTGGCAGGAGCGCGCCGCCGGATCGTGGGAGCCCGTGCCGGAGATCGCCGGGCTGGAGCCCGGCGACGTTGCCGGCTTCCTGGTGGGCGGGTACCCGGTGCTCGCCTGCCGGACCGGGCAGGACGTTTATGCCTACCGCGACTATTGCCCGCGCTGCACGGCGTCGATGGCCGGCGCCACCCTCCAGCGTGCCCTCGCGGCACCCGCCGGCGGCGGCCTGCTGCGCTGCCCCTCATGCCGCGCCCATTTCGACGTACGCCAGGCCGGGAACTGCCTTGAGGACCGGAACCTGCACCTGGATCCCCTGCCGCTCCTGGTCCGGTCCGGCGTGATGTCCGTCGCCGTGCCGGTAGTTTCCGGCCAGGACGCCTGAATGAACCCCGGACGCAGCACCGAGACCGGCCGGGGCCGTGCCGCCCCCGGCGGGCTGCCGGTCGCCCTGTTGCGGAGGATCGCTTCCAGCCCGCCCGCGCCGCCCGCCGGCGAGCGCTGCGAAATGTGCGGGGAACCCATTCCGGAGGAACATCAGCACGTCGTCGACCTGGAGAGCCACGCCATGATGTGCACGTGCCGGCCGTGCTACCTCCTGTTCACCGACGCCACCGCCCATCTGCGCTACCGTTCGGTGCCGGACCGGTATCTGTTCTTTCCCGATTTCGAGCTGGGCCCCGGCCAGTGGGACGAGTTGGAAATTCCGGTGGGACTGGCGTTCTTCTTCCACAGTTCCAGACTGGACCGGACCGTCGCCTTCTATCCCGGCCCCGCCGGCGCCACCGAATCCGAGCTTCCGCTGGGCGCCTGGGGGGCGGTGCTGGCACAAAACCCGGCGCTGGCCCTGGCGGCACCGGACACGGAGGCGCTGCTGATCCGCGGCCCCGGACCGGACCGTTCACGCGCCGACTGCCATCTCGTCCCCGTGGACGCCTGCTACGAACTCGTGGGGCAGCTACGCCGCCTCTGGCGCGGGTTCGACGGCGGACAGGAGGCCCGCGAGCAACTCGCCGCCTTTTTCACGCGGCTGGACAGCCGCAGCCGGCCCGTGCCGGAGGACAAGAGCGAGTCCCTGGCAGGGGGACCCCCATGACCGAGCTGACCTTCGCCGTCGTCGACATCCAGCCGGAGCCCTACGCCGCGGCGCCGCAACGGACCGCGCGGCTGCAGGGGACCGAGTCCACCGGTGCCACCATCCACGCCATCGCGTTGCGCTGCCAGGTGCGGATCCTGCCGCAGCGCCGGGGATATGCGGACGAGGAGGAACGCGGACTCCTGGACCTCTTCGGCGAGCGCGGCCGCTGGCCCACCACGCTCAAATCTTTTCTCTGGCTGCAGTGCAGCACCATGGTGCAGGGTTTCATCGGCAGCACCGAAGCGGACCTGCCCCTGCCCTGCACTTTCGACTTCGACGTCGCCGCGTCCAAGTACCTGCACGCCCTCAGGGACGGCGAGATCCCGCTGGAACTGCTGTTCTCCGGCACCGTCTTCACGAGGGGCCAGACGGGGTTCGGGGTGGAGCAGGTCCCGTGGCATCTCGAAGCCTCATACCGCCTCCCGGTAGCGGCGTGGCACCGGCTGATGGACCAGTATTTCCCCAATGCGGGCTGGATCCGGCTGGACCGGGATGTACTGGCCGCACTGTCCCAGTACAAGTCGGCGCGCGGCCTGACGTCCTGGGAGGCCACGGTCGAGTCCCTGCTGTCCGCTGCCGCGACGGGCGTGGGCGGAGAGCGGCTCCCATGACCATGAGCCTGAGCCTGGCCAGGGCGGTCGCCGACGCTGTCCTCTACGAGGGCTACCTGCTGTACCCCTACCGCGCCTCCTCCCAGAAGAACCAGGCCCGCTGGCAGTTTGGAATCCTCGGGCCGCCCGGGGCCGCGGAGGCCGGCGCCGGGGAGGAACCGGGAATGTTCGCCGACTGCCTGCTGAGCCCCGGACCACACGCGGAGGTGGAAATCCACCTGCGCTTCCTGCAGCTGCAGACCCGCACCGTGGAAGAAGCGGACGACGCCGGCCGCTTCAGCCCTGTGGCGGAACTCGCCATCGGCGCCTCCCGCTGGCTGAGCTGGGATGAGGCCATTGAACAGGAAATCACCTTGGGGCCGTTTCCGGTGGAACAACTGGCCAAGGAAACGCTGCTGCTGCCGGTGGAGATCCCCGCGGGCGAGGAGATTGAGGAACTCGGCGACAGCACCGGCCGGGCTGCAGGCCGGCTGGTGCGGCGCCGCCACGCGCTCCGCGGGGAAATCAGGCTGGACTCCACCGGCCTCCCGCGCGGCCTCCAGCGGTTGCGGATTTCCGTCGCCAACACCGCGGAACCCCTGACGGAACCGGAGAACCGGCAGGACGCGATCGCCGGGTCCTTCATCGGCGCGCACGTGCTCCTAAGCCTGCAGGACGCGGATTTCCTCTCCCTGCTGGACCCGCCGGTCTGGGCGCAGGACGCCGCCGAGGACTGTTCGCAGCACCGGTGCTGGCCCGTCCTCGCCGGTCCCGAAGGACAGACGGACGTGCTGCTGGTCTCGCCGATTATTCTCTACGACCATCCCGCGGTGGCCCCGGAAAGCCCGGTGGCACTCTATGACTCCACCGAAATTGACGAGATCCTCACCCTGCGGGTGCTGACCCTGACCGAGGAAGAGAAATCCGAGGCCCGCGCCACCGATCCCCGCGCGGCGGCGATTATCGACCACTGCGAAGCCATGTCGCCGGAGGAGCTCCAGCAGCTGCACGGGATCCTGCGCGATCCCCACGCCGCGGAATTCCCGGAACCCGGCGGAAGCCTCACCGGCACCGGAGAAGAACCGCCCGCCTGGTGGACGCCGGAATCCGAAGCCCTCGTCCAGCCGTCCATGGACGCCGTTCTGATCAATGGCGTACCGGTTGCCCGCGGCAGCCGGGTCAGGGTGAACCCGAGCCGGCGCGCCGACGCACAGGATCTCTTTTTCGCCGGGCAGACCGGGCGGGTCACCAGTGTGCACTTCGACGTCGACGGCAGCACGCATGTGGGCCTGGTGCTCGAAAAGGACCCTGCCGCGGACCTCCATGAAGGCTACGGCCGGTCCTTCTATTACGCTCCCGAAGAACTTGAACCGCTCGAGGATGGAGAGGGAAACCCGCTATGAAAACTATAGGAACGGTCACGGTCAGCCTGCTCGTGGCACTGGCGCTGGCGGCCGCGTACGTGGGGATTCGGTCGGTCCCCGATATCCAGCGCTACCTGAAAATGCGGCGGATGTGACGTCACCACTCCAGCCCGGCACTCCCGCCACCGGGACAGCGGAACGCGGACGCCGCGTCCTCGTCGCAGGGGTGGGGAACATGTTCCTGCGCGACGACGGATTCGGCCCGGAGGTGGCCCGGAAGCTGGCCGCGGCCACAGGCCCGCCGGCACCCGGCGTGCTGGCCGTGGACTACGGCATCCGCGGCATGCATCTGGCCTACGATCTGCTGGCCGGCGTGGACGTCCTGGTGCTGGTGGACACGGTCCCCCCGGACCCCGCCCCGGACGCGGTCGCAGCGCCGGGCAGTATCCGGGTGCTGCGGGTGCGGCCGGAGGACCTCGACGGCGCCGCGGCACTGGACGCCCACGGCATGGACCCGGTTGCCGTGCTGGGGCGGCTCCGCTCGCTCGGCGGGGAACTGCCCCTGACCTATGTCGTAGGCTGCGTCCCCGCCGACCTCACGGAAGGAATCGGCCTCACCGGCCCGGTGGCGGCGGCCGTACCGCGGGCGCTGGCCGCCGTCGAAGAACTGATCGCGCAACACACACCCGTTCAGAACCACGTCCGGATAAGAACCACGTCCGGATAAGAGCCAAGTCCGGCGCGGAGCAAGGGAGTGCCCACCATGTGCCTTGGAATCCCAGGCCAGGTCATCGAGCTGCTGGAGGGCTACGGCAACCAGCTGGCCCTCGTGGACGTGGCCGGAGTGCGCCGGAAAATCAATATCGGCCTGCTGGACGAGGGGCCGCTGGAGCCGGGAACGTGGGTCATCATCCACATGGGTTTCGCGTTGGAACGCGTGGATTCCGAGGGCGCCGAACAGGCCTTGGACGGGCTGGAGCTGATGGGCCGGCCCAGGGACGCCGACGGCGACCCCGGCTAGCCCAGGCAACGAGTGGGCCACCACCACCACAATCAGATCGAGGAGAACACCATGTCGACGACGAATCCGTCCGATGCCGAGGATTCCGCAGCGGGAACCGCCCCCGGCACAGCCCGCGCCTTCGGTAGCGAGCCGCCGCTCAAGGAACCTGCACATCCCGGGTCCGGAGAGACCCCCGAGGACGCGGAAATGGCGCCCGAAGGCGTCGGCGAGAGCACCACGCGGCGAGGCGAGGACGTGGTCAAGCAGGAGGGATCGGAGCCCGGGCGGGAAGAGACCGGAAGGGACGCGACGCCGGCCGGCCGGCCGGCGGGCGAATCCTCGCCCCGCGACTCCACCGGCGTCAAGCCTCCGGAGGACCCGGACAGTGCCGCGCCGCAGTCGCCGTAGCCTGCCGCCGACTAGTGTTCCAGCGCGATCGCCGCGCCCCGGTGCTCGACGCCGTTGTTGGCGATCCGCAGGTGCCGCGCCGTGAAGTGCTGCAGCCGCTGGAGCTGTTGCGGGGACAGCCTGTCACAGACCCAGTCCCAGTGCAGCGACACCACGTCCCCGGCAGCCAGCCCGGCCACAAACCCGGTGCCGTTCACCGCGTATTTCGCCGACTCCACCACCGCTTCGCCCACGGCCAGCGACGTTCCGTCCCAAACCAGGGGCCGGGACCGGACGACGGCGTCGTCGCCGGAGATCGCCAGCACCTCGCCCCAACGGATCCGGCACCGGTCGAGCACGCTCAGGGCTGTGGCATGGCGGCGGTCGTCGTGGAGCAGGCCCAGCCAGGGGTAGATCTCGAAGACATGGAAACTGTGGTGCGGAACCCCACCGGCCAGGACGCCTTCCGCCAGATGCGGGAACTGCCGTCCGGTGCGTGCCCTGAACCGGTCCTCCATGGAAGTCCCGATGTTGGTGATTCCGACCGAGTCCAGCAGGCTGTTCCCCACCCAGTAGGCCTCCACGACGCGGAAATCGAGGGGATCGCGGATGCCGGTGGAGGCCGCGATCAGCTCCAAGTACGGCCAGGCGCCGGCGAAACCTTTGGCCAGTTCGCGGAGCCCCTGGTCCGTGACGCCGGTTTGTCCGTAGTGCAGCAATGCGTCACTGTCCGGCGGCCCGCAACTGCCCCGGGAATTGGGCGGGTAGGCGTAGCGGACAAACAATTGGGCACCGTCAAGAACCATAATCTGGCCACCTTCTGCAAAAGGTCTTCTGAACGTAGCACCGTTGACAGCCTCTGCCAACGGGGCGATCCTGTGAGGAACCTACGCACAGGGGGTCAGGCCATGCGAGTCGACGATCTGAACCGCCGTACGGTGCTCCAGGCGTTGGTGGCAGGCGGATCCGCGGCCCTCCTCACGGGGTGCACAGCGTCCAGTCCTCCCCCAGCCGCCCCCAGCGGCACCGGAACCGCTGCACCGGAAAGCATCAGCATCACGGACCAGCGGGGCAAGACCGTCACCTTCACCCGGCCGGTCACCAGCGTGGTGACCATCCCCATGCCGGCGGCGTCGCTGCTGGTCGCCGTCGACCGCAGTGCCGAACACCTGAGCGCGATACATAACGCGTCCTGGGCCGCGATGCGCGACGGCATCATGGGAACCATGTTTCCGGGTGCGCTGGACCTCCCCCACGACATCGCCACGCAGGACTTCACCCCCAATGTGGAGAGCGTGCGTGCCCTGAACCCCGACGTCGTGATCCAGTGGTCGGACGCCCAGCTGATCGAGCCGCTCGAGAACGCCGGGCTGACGGTGATCGGCCTGACAAACACCGGCAAGCAGGAGGATGTGGACGCCTGGGTGGCGATGTTCGCCGCCATGCTGGGCAAACCTGAGCGGGCCACCCAGATCAAGGCCCGCAGCGACCAGGAACTCGACGACATCAAGGCACTGGCGGCGAGCCGGGGCTCCCCGGGTCCCAGCATTCTCTACTTCAACCGGTTCTCTGGCGGGCTCAAAGCCGCGGCAGCCAATACCTACAACGACTTCTATATCAAGCTGGTCGGCGGCACCAACCCCGCCACCGGCGAGGACCCGCTGCCCGGAACCGGCATGGTGGGCCTGGACGTCGAACAGGTGCTGAAGTGGGACCCCGAGGTCATCCTCCTGGGCAACTTCGACGGGGCCATGCCCGAGGACATCTACTCGGAACCGGTGTGGCAAAGCATTGCCGCCGTCCGTGAGCGGCGCGTGTACAAGGTACCGCTCGGAGGATACCGCTGGGATCCCCCGGGCCAGGAATCACCGCTTATGTGGCACTGGCTCAGCGATATCGCCTACCCCCGGGCACAATCCGGGCTGCGCAGCAAGGTCCGCGAGTACTTCCGGTTCCTCTACGATCACGAGGTCACCGAGGACGAGCTCAACCGGATCCTGTGGACCGCGGCCAACACCGGGTCCGCCAACTACCAGCAATTCAATGCTGCATGAAGCCAGCTCGGCACGGGTGAACGGCCGCGGCCCGCGGGCTGAAAGGTCCGCCTCCCGGCGGGGTCCGCGCGAACGGCGCAACGCGCCGGCGGTCGTCGGACCCATCGCCACCGCTGCCGGCGTCCTGATCGTCGTCGGGCTGCTTTCCCTGGCCCTGGGCCGGTTCAGTGTGCCGCCCTGGCACGTTGTCCAGATCCTCGCCGCCCAGCTGGTCCCTTTCCCGCTCGAGGCCAGCCAGACCGAACAGAACGTGGTCCTGCTCGTGCGGCTGCCGAGGGTCCTGCTCGCCATGCTGGTGGGCGGCGGACTGGCGATCGGCGGCGCGGCCCTGCAGGCGATTTTTCGCAATCCGCTGGTCAGCCCCGAGATCATCGGTGTATCGGCCGGCGCATCCTTCGGCGGCGCACTGGCCCTGCTCCTGGGGCTGGGTCCGGTGCTGCTGGTCGCGGGCTCCTTCGTCTTTGGCCTGGTGGCCCTCGGGACGCTGCTCCTGATCACGGCCGGCCGAGGGGGGACACCGATGCTGATGATCGTGCTCGGTGGTGTGGTCACGGGTTCCTTCTTCTCAGCCCTGGTAGCCCTGGTCACGTACATCGCGGACCCGAATACCACCCTGCCGGCGATCGTCTTCTGGCTGCTCGGCAGCGTGGCCACGGCCACCTTCGCAAAGGTCGCCGTCGCGCTGCTTCCCGTGCTGGGCGGAACTGCGGTGCTGCTGGCGCTGCGCTGGCGCATCAACGTGCTGTCCCTGGGTGATGAGGACGCCGCGGCATTGGGCGTCGCACCCCGCCCGCTGCGCTGGGTGGTGCTTATTGCGGTGGCCCTGATTGTGGCCGGCGCGGTCGCGGTCAGCGGCGCCGTCAGCTGGGTGGGTCTGGTGATACCGCACCTGGCGCGAATGTGGGTGGGCCCGGACCACCGGGTGCTCCTGCCGGTGTCCTTCCTCCTCGGCGGGGCCTACCTCGTCCTGGTGGACACTGTGGCCCGCACCGCGACCGCCGGGGAGATCCCGCTCGGCGTCCTCACCGCACTTATCGGCGCCCCCGTCTTCTTCCTGCTCCTGCGCCGGAACCGGGAAAGGATCTGGGAAAGTGCTTGAGCTGGATGGCGTGGGCTTCGGCTACTCCCGGGAATCATGGGTGTTCCGGGACGTCAGTTTCCGGGTGCTTCCCGGCACAGCCACCGCGGTGCTTGGTCCGAACGGCAGCGGCAAGACCACCCTGGTCCGCTGCGCTGCCGGGCTGCTGGAGCCGGCGCAAGGAACGGTGCGCCGGGCGGACGGCGCAGGGTACGTGCCGCAGGCCCACGGCAGCGCTTTCGGCTACAGCGCCCTGGACATGGTCCTGATGGGGAGGGCGCGGCAGGTGGGGATCTTCCGGACGCCGGGCGCCGCGGACCGTGCCGCCGCCCTTGCGGCGATGGAGAAGGTGGGCGTCGAAGGGCTGCGGAATCGCCGCTTCCCCACCCTGAGCGGCGGCGAACAACAGCTGGTCCTGATAGCCCGGGCCGTCGCCACCGGCTGCCCGATGCTGGTGCTGGACGAGCCCGCCACGGGCCTCGACCTCAAGAACCAGGTGCGGGTCCTGTCGCTCCTGCAAGGACTGATGGCCGACGGCATGGCCCTGCTGCTGAGCACGCACCATCCGGACCTCGCGTTGTACCTGGCTGACCGCGCGGTTCTGCTGGGCCCCAGCGGCGCACTGACCGGGCCCGCCGAGGAGCTGCTCACGGACCCGGCGCTCTCGGCGCTTTACGGTGTTCCGGTCAGGACGCTGCCCTATTCCGACGGCGGCACGACCCGCCGTACCATCGTGGTGCCCTATGGAGAGGCCTTCCCCGGGGCGTCCTAGCCGGTGTTGCGCAGGCCCGCCGCCACGCCGTTGACCGTGATCAGCATGGCACGCTGGAGTCGTTCGTCGATTTCGCCGTTGGGCATGCTCTCCCCGGCGGTCTCGGAACGGATCCGGCGCAGCAGTTCCACCTGGAGGTAGCTGATCGGGTCGAGGTACTGGTCCCGGATTTCCAGGGAACGCTTCAGGGTGGGCTGCGCGTCGAGCAGCAGGTCCTCGCCGGTCAGGTGCTGGATCTCGGTGACGGTCAGCTCGTATTCGGCCCGGATGGTCCGGAACAGGTGGTGGAGTTCCGCCGGCACCAGGGTGGAGACGTAGTAACCGGCGATGTCCATGTCCGTTTTCGCCAGTGTCATTTCCACGTTGGAGAGCACCGAGCGGAAGAAGTGCCAGCTTTCCATCATCTCCACCAGCTGGGCCGAGTGGCCGGCCTCGCGGGCGGCCTTGAGCCCGGTGCCGACGCCGAACCAGCCCGGGACGATCTGCCGTGACTGCGTCCAGCCGAACACCCACGGGATGGCCCGCAGCCCCTCGAGGCCCGCGCCGGAGTCGGGCCGCTTGGACGGCCGGGAGCCGATGTTGAGGGACCCCAGCTGTTCCACCGGGGTGGACGCCATGAAGTAGGCCGGCAGGTCCGGGTCATCGATCAGCGTCCGGTACCGGGCGAAGGCGGCGTCGGAAATGGTCTCCATCACGTGGCCGTAGCGTTCGCGCTGGTCCTCCGAGGTGCGCGGCGTGCGGTGCAGCGCGGAACCCTGCATCACGGCCGCGAGCGACAGCTCCAGGTTCTCGCGGGCGAGCTCGGGCAGCGAGTACTTGTCCGAAATGACCTCGCCCTGTTCGGTGAACTTGATCTCGCCTTCCAGCACCCCGTTCGGCTGGGCCATGATGGCGTCGTAAGTCGGCCCGCCGCCGCGGCCCACGGACCCGCCGCGGCCGTGGAACAGGCGCACCCGGACGCCGTGCTTGGCCGCGATGTCGCGGAGTTTGCGCTGGGTCTTGTGGATTTCCCACTGGCTGGTCATCACGCCGGACTCTTTGTTGGAGTCCGAGTAACCGAGCATGATTTCCTGGACGTCGCCGCGCAGCCGGACCAGCTCGCGGTAGGAGGCATCGGAGAGCAGCTGGTCCACGATCTCGGCCGAGGCCCGCAGTTCCTCCACGGTCTCCAAAAGCGGGGCGAAGCCGATCCTGGCATACGGGGCCGCGCCGAAGAGGCTGACCAGGCCGGCCTCGCGGGCCAGCACCGCCGCGGCCAGGACGTCGTCCGCGCCGCGGGTCATCGAGACGATGTACGTTTCGATCACGTCCGGTCCGTACGTGCGCAGGGCACGCCGGATCTCGCGGAAGACGTCATAGGTGCCGTCGGCGACGCCGTCGAGCTTGATCGGGTGGCCGGAGAGCGGGCGGCGGGAGGCGAGCTCCGACCCGAGCACCTCGAGCCGCTCGGACCGGCTGAGTTCCGCGTACCGGACGCCGGGCCCGCCGAGGCGGTCCATCAGCTGCCCGACGGCGTCGTGGTGGTGGTCTGCGTGTTCGCGGATGTCGAGGGTGGCCAGGTGCAGGCCAAAGGAGGCGATGGCGCGCCGCACCCGGGCCAGGGCGCCGTCGGCGGCGAGCGCGGCGTGGTGGTTGCGCAGCGAGCGCTCCAGCAGGCCCAGCTCGGCGATGAGCTCCGCGGTGGCGCTGTAGTCGCGGCCCGGCTCGTGCGCCGATCCGGCAGCGACGCGCCGGCCCGTGTTGAGCAGCTTGGCCTTGATGCAGGTGAGTTTGAGCCGGTAGGGCTCCTGGGCGTTCAGTTCGAGGACCCGGCGGTCCAGGCCCGGGAGATTCTTGAGGTCGACGTCGATCGAGTCCAGCAGCTCCTGGTCCGCCCCGGCGAGCGCGGTCGAGTTGGACAGGATGGAGATCAGTCCGTCGATCAGGCCGATGCTGATGCGGACGGCGTGCTGGTTCTGGATCTGCAGGATTTCCCGGGTGACGGCTGCGGTGACGTTGGGGTTGCCGTCCCGGTCGCCGCCGATCCAGGAGCCGAATCGGATGGGCGCCTTCTCCACGGGGAGGGTGACCCCGTGTTCGGCGAGCAGTTCGGAGAGGTCCGAGAGCATCTCCGGCATGGCGTCGCCGAGGATTCCGGTGAGGTAGTAGATCGCGTTCCGGGCCTCGTCCACGGGGGTGGGCCGGACCTGGCGGAGTTCGTCCGTCTGCCACATCTGGTCGATCACTTCGGCCAGCTGGCGGTCCTGGCGGCGGCGTGCGGACGTGCCCTCCGCGGTGCTCTCGGCGAGGATGTCGGAGAGCCTGCGGACCTTGTCCAGCACGGAGCGGCGGGAGGCCTCGGTGGGGTGCGCGGTGAAGATGGGCCGGACGTCGAGTTCGTTCACGACTTCCTGCAGCACCGAGGGGCCGGCCTGGCCGGCGATGTCGGTGACAGCCTTGGCCAGCCAGCCGTCCTTTTCCTGCCGGGTCCGCAGCCCGCGGACCCGGTGCACCTGCTCGGCGGCATTGGCCAGGTGGAAGTAGAACGCGAAGGCGCGGACCAGGTCGGTCGCCTGCTCAAGGGGCAAGGAGCCGAGCAGCTCGCGGACCTGGGCGACGACGTCGTACGAGCTCCACGGCCCGGTGGCATCGGCACCGCCGCGGGCCGATTCCTTGGATTCCTTGGTCAGCAGGCGCACCTGCTCCACCAGGTCCAGGAGCTCGGGCCCGTGCTGGCGGACCAGGGATTCGCCGAGGAGGGTCGACACCCGGCGGACGTCGGCGCGCAGCTCGGAGGCGAGATCGGTACCGGGATTCGTTGCAGTGTCAGCCATGGAAACAATCCTTCGAGGGGACTTGGCTCGTACACTGCGCTGGATACTGTGAGCCGGGTTACTGTCTTCCTAAAGGATGCTACCCGCAGCCACGGCCGGCGGGGAATCCGTCTCAGATAGTGTCGGGTCCCTACCGGGCGACTTTGAAGTTGAACGCTGCGGTGCCCAGCGCACCCCAGACCCGCAGCCAGACCGGCAGGATCATTTCGGCGCCGCGGGCGGTGGTGATGTCGCCCAGGTCGATGATGTCCCGGTGCCCGAAGCCCGCGAGCAGCCCGCTCACGGTCTCCTTGGCGGCCGCATCGTTTCCGGAAACGAAGACGGAGTGGTCGCCCCCGGCCACGCTCGCCGGGTCCACCATCACGCTGGCGGTCATCGTGTTGAGGGTTTTGACCACCCTGGCTTCCGGGAAGGCCCGCTGGATCTGCTCACCGAGGCTGTCGGTGTTCACGGGGTTCAGCGACGGCGGAAACCCGCGGGAGAAGTCCAGCGGGTTCGCGATGTCCATGAGCACCTTGCCCGCCAGGTTTTCTGCTCCCGCCGCGGTGAGCGCCTCGAGGGAGCCTGCGCCGTTGGTGGCGTTGACGACCAGGTCCGCGCGGGCGGCGGCCTCCGCGAACGTGGCGACGCTGATCCGGCTGTGCGCCGCGTGCCATGCGGCGAAGGGTGTGCCGCCCGTCGCGCCGGGCTCGGTCCGGGCAAGGGTCGCCTTCGGGTCACGCGTGCCGATCACGACGTCATGCCCCAGTGTGGACAGTGCCCCGGCGATCGTGGGGCCAACGGTTCCGGTTCCCAGTACAGCAATCTTCATGACGTCCTCAGTTCTGGATGCTTCGGTTCGGGATGGCCGGGGTCAGGACATCCGGGGGTAGACAATCCCGTCTACCCCTCAGCAGGAAGCTATCAGACAGACCTGTCTAGGGCAACCATAGACAGGCTTGTCTGGGTACCATGGAGCCATGACGCCGACCGCCGCCAGGACCCCACAGGCCGTCCGGCCGCCTGCCGGGCAGGCACGGGACAGGATTCTGGCCACGGCCTTCCGGCTCTTCTACGCCCAGGGGCTCCGGGCCGCCGGCATCGACACGATCATCGCCGAATCCGGCGTCGCGAAGGCCACGTTCTACAAGTACTTCCCGGCCAAGGAAGACCTGATCCTGGCCTACCTGGATAAGGTGGACGGCGTCTGGACCGGGCAGCTCCACGCCGCGGCGGAAGCCGCCGGACCGGATCCCGCGGCCCGGCTCGTGGGGCTGTTCGACGCCCTCGCCAGCGCCTGCCGCCGTGACGGCTACCGCGGCTGCGCCTTCATCAACGCCGCGGCCGAGTCCGCCTCCGGAACCCGCATCCACGAACGGACCGTGGCCCACAAGGAGCACGTCAGAGCCTGGATCCGGGACCTGGCCGTCCAGGCCGGCGCCCCGGATCCGGAGCAGCTCGCCCGCAGCCTGGCCCTGGTCCTGGACGGCGGCCTGGCCAGCGGAGTGCTGGACGCCGACCCGGCGGCCGCCGTCGCCGCCCGCCACGCCGCAGCGCAGTTGGTGGCGGCGAGCCTGGCGCACACGGCAGGCAGCAACTGAACCGGCGGTGAACAGCCGCCGAATTGGGGACAAATCCCACCCCACGCCCCGCCCCGGGCCTTCCACTCCGCAAGGCCTTGACATACCTTGAAGTGCCTTGACAAAATTTGTCAGGCTTCTGTGCGATTGTGGCAATGATCGCCCCGCCTCAAGGAGCCCTTCATGAACCCAGCCCCGATCCCGGCCGTCCGGTCCGCCGTGAAGCCGATCCCTGAGGGCGCCGCACTGCAGCGGAATCCCCTGATCGCCGCCATATTGGCCCTCAGCCTGCTGTTCGCCGGTCTTGTGGCACAGTCGGCCATGGCGCCCGGTTCACAGGCCGCCGCCCCGCTCACGGTGGCGCAGGCCATCGCCACCCAGAACGGCTCGACGGCGGCAATGACCGGCTACATCGTGGGCCAGCCGACGTCGGCCACCGCGGTGCTTCGCAACGGCTTCACTGCGGACACGGCGGTTGCGGTTGCTGACTCGGCGGCCGAGACGAACACGGCGAAGATGCTTTACGTCCAGGTCACCACGGAGTATCGCTCCCGGTTTGGGCTGCAGTCCACTCCGTCCCTGATGGGCAAGAAGGTCGACGTCACGGGACAGCTGACGGCCTACTTCTCACACGCCGGGCTGAAGGGCCCCAGCAGCATGGCGCTGTCGGCTGCACCGACGCCCGCACCAACCCCCACGCCCACCCCGACGCCAACCCCCGGTGACTACTACGCTTCGGCCGCCGGCAAGTCCGGCCCCGCCCTGGAAAGCAGCCTGCACCAGATCATCTCCGTGCAGCGAAAGCTCAGCTACGACCAGGTCTGGGACGCCCTGAAGGACACGGACCAGGACCCGGCCAACGGCAACAACGTGATCCTGCTGTACACGGGACGCTCGCAGTCCAAGGCCACCAATGGCGGCGGCGTGGATGAATGGAACCGGGAACATGTCTGGGCCAAGTCGCACGGGGATTTCGGCACGGCCACGGGCCCGGGAACGGATGTGCACCACCTGCGGCCCACCGACGTCACGGTTAACTCCGCCCGCGGCAACAAGGACTTCGACCGGGGCGGAACCCAGTCCACCGAGGCGCCCGGCAACTACACCGACGCCGATTCCTGGGAGCCGCGCAACGCGGTCAAGGGCGACGTGGCCCGGATGATCATGTACATGGCTGTCCGTTACGAGGGCGGTGACGGATTCGCGGATCTGGAAATGAACAACCTCGTCAACAACGGCGCGGCCCCCTACATGGGGAAGATGAGCGTGCTGCTGGAGTGGCACCGGATCGATCCGCCGGACACCTTCGAACAGCGCCGGAACCAGCGCATCTACGAGCAGTGGCAGGGCAACCGCAACCCGTTCGTGGACCACCCGGAGTACGCAGACGCCATCTGGAACTGACCCCGCTCCCCCGTCCCGGCCCTGTAGCGCTCAGCCGGGGCGGGGCCTAGGGTTGTAGCCAAGGCAGCCGTTCACCGCGTGGGAGGAACCCGTGAGCACCACACATCCCGATCCTGACGCCCAGCTCGCCCGCTGGCAGCGCTTCCGGAACAGCCGCAACGCGGCCCTGGCCAGCGAGTACGGCTGGCTGACCCTGACGTCCTTTCAATGGCTGGACGACCGGCCGGCCGCCGTCGAGCTCGTCCCCGGGCTCTGGTCCACGGACGGCACCACGGCATTCCTCACCGCCGCCGCGGCGGAGGGACTGACCCTCGTGGAGACCGGCGAGCCCGTGGACGGCACCATCAGCGCGGCGCTGGCCAACGAGGAATCGCTGCTGTGGGTCCAGTACGGCGGCACGGACGGACGGCAGGTCATGGTGGAACTCGCCATGCGCGCCAACAAGTACGCGGTGCGCACCCGGGATTCGAAGTCGCCGGTGCTCACCGAGTTCGACGGCGTCCCCACCTTCGGCTACCGGCCGGACCTGGTGGTCGAGGCCAGTTTCCACCCCTATCCGGAGCCCGTCGACGTCCCGACCGGCACCGCCAACCCGCTGGTCGACGGAGTCCACCGGTCCGTCGGCGAACTGGTGTTCCGGCTCCCCGGCAAGGACCACGAATTCCACCTGCAGGCCGAAGAGGAAAAACTCGGCGCGCTGACGGTGACATTCCACGATGAGACAAATGGAGCAGCCCCGCCCGAACAAGCAACTGCTGAGTGGCGAAAGGTCTCCACGGCCCGGCCCCGCGTCGACTCCCTGGGAAACCAGACCGTGATCCTGGACTTCAACCGCGCGATCAACTACCCGAGCGCCTTCACCCCGTACGGCACCTGCCCCATGCCGGTGAAGAACAACAGCCTGGACTACCGGATCGAGGCCGGCGAGAAAGAGCCCGCACTGTTCTAGGCAATCGCGTCTAGACGATCGCGGAGACCCCGGTCACGGCCCGGCCCACGATCAGCGTGTTGATCTCGAACGAGCCCTCGTAGGTGTAGATCGCCTCGGCGTCGGCGAAGATCTTGGCCATCCGGTAGTCGGTGACGATCCCGTTGCCGCCCAGCAGGGACCGGCCCATCCCCACGGTCTCCCGCATCCGGGCGCTCACATAGGACTTCGCCAGCGCCACCTGCGGCATGTCCGCGGCCCCCCGGTCCTGCAGCTGCGCGATCCGCACCATCATGCCCATGCTTGCCACGGCATTGCCGAGCATCGTCACCAGCTGCTGCTGGACCAGCTGGAATTTCGCCAGCGGCCGCCCGAACTGCCGGCGTTCGACGGCGTACTGCCGGGCGACGTCGAACGCGGCCAGCTGCTGGCCAACACCCTGCCAGGCGACCATGATCCGCGAGCCGCGCAGCAGTTCATTGGTGTCCTCGAAGCTGTTGATCCCGGCGAAGCGGTCCGCCTCGGGCACCTGCACATCCTTGAAGACGATGTCCGCGTTCTGCACCGTGCGCAGCGCGATCTTGTTCTCGATCCTGCTCCGGCTCACACCCGGCAGCGTCGCGTCCACGATGAAGCCGCGGATGCCGCCGCCGTCCTCGTCACGGGCCCACACGAGCATGTAGTCGCAGAACGTCCCGTTGCCGATCCAGCGTTTGGCGCCGTTGAGCACCCAGGTGTCGCCGCCGTCGGGCGCCCCGCCGGGAACCCGCCGGGCGACGGTCTCCATGCCGCCGGCCACGTCGGAGCCGTGCTCCGGTTCGGTCAGAGCGAACGCGCCGGTGGTCCGGAGGCTGGCGGCGTCCTCGAGCAGGCGCGCTTTTTGCTCCTCGGAGCCGAAGCCGTAGAGCGACTCGACGAAGAGGTCGTGGTGGACCAGGAAGAAGGTGGCCAGCGAGGTGTCCACCCTGGTCATCTCGGCAATGACCAGCCCGGCAAACAGGTTGCTGTAGCCGCGCTGGGCCGGGGCGCTGAGTTCCAGGGCCGCGAGCTTGGGCAGGATCTGCGCGGGGAACTCGGCCTCGTTCCACCACTCGCCGGCGAACGGTGCCACCTCGCGGGCCAGGAACACCCGAAGTTCGGCCAGCTTCGCCTGTTCACCAGCGTTGAGCATCGACTCGAAGTCGAAGAAATCGGCGGTCGGCAGCCCCGCGACTGAATCCGCGGCAGCGGGGGAAGGGGGGAGTCCTGCCTGTGTCATTTCGGCCCCATCCGGATGGCGCCGTCGAGGCGGATGGTCTCGCCGTTGAGCATGGCGTTCTCCACGATGTGCGCCGCGAGGTTCGCGTACTCGGCCGGCCGGCCGAGCCGGGACGGGTGCGGCACCTGCTGGCCGAGGGAGTCCTGGGCTTCCTGCGGCAGCCCGGCCATCATGGGCGTCTCGAAGATGCCCGGCGCGATGGTGACCACCCGGACCAGCGAGCGCGCGAGTTCGCGGGCGATCGGCAGCGTCATCGCATGTACTGCCCCCTTGGAAGCGGCGTAGGCCGGCTGGCCGATCTGGCCGTCAAACGCGGCGACGGAGGCGGTATTGATGATGACGCCACGTTCCGGCCCGCCGAGCTCGGTCGTGGCCGGCTCGGTGGCCGCCATCGCGGCCGCCGCAAGGCGGATGACGTTGAAAGTGCCCACGAGATTGATCTGGATGACCCGGTTGAAGTTTTCCAGCGGCAGCACGCCGTCCCGGCCCAGCACCTTGCCGGGGGTGGCGATCCCGGCACAGTTGACCACAATCCGCAGCGGACCGAGGGCGACGGCGGCGTCGACGGCGGCCTGCACCTCGTCCCCGCTGGTGACGTCGGCGGGAACGAAGACCGCCCGGTTCCCCGGCTCCGTCGGGCTGCCGGTTTCGCGGGCCTCGGCCTGCACGTGGCTCCCGGCATTCAGCTCGGCGGCGAAGTCGGCGCCGGCGGAGCCTGGCAGGTCCACCAGGACCACCGAGGCGCCGGCGTCGAACAGGCGCCGCGCCGTCGCGGCCCCCAGGCCGGAGGCTCCGCCCGTAATCAGCGCAACAGTACCTTTGATGTCCATGCCATCCTCCTTGATGTGGAACCGGGGCCCGGGGGGCCGCCGCGACACTGTGTGCAGCGTCACGCACTTACCGCGAACATTAGTTAGTGAATGTTAACTGGAATGCGGGCATTCCGCACCTCCACCCTGCCGCTACTAGGCTGGAACCATGACCCCGGCTGAGACCTCCACCGCCCCCAACTGGTCTTTCCGGGCCGACGAAGCCGCCCGCTCGGTGACCAGGCTGTTCGGGCAGCGGCTCTTTTTCCTGCCGGGAACCCACATCGCCGCGACCGTGCGGCCCTCGGACCGGCTCAAGAACCTGGCCCGGCCCTGGCACTACTGGTGGCAGGCGCACTACGTGGACTGCCTGGTGGACACCGGGCGCCGCGAACTCGGCACGGACGGCCGGCCCGGAACACGGTTCGACGGCGGCAAGCGGCCCAGCGCCGGGCGACTCGCCTCCCGACTGGTCACCGGGATCCGGCTCCGCAACTTCCTCACCGTGGTCAACAACTACTACGACGACATGGCCTGGCTGGCGCTGTCCACGCTGCGGCTGGAGAACCTTGCCAGGGACAGCCGCAAGGAGGCCGGACGCCGCCGCAACGCCAAGGTCCTGAAGAGCCTCACGCTGCAGTTCGATTCGGCCTCCACGGACGACTTCGGCGGCGGCACCTTCTGGAGTACGAAACGGGACTTCAAGAACACCCCGGCCACGGCACCGGTGGCCCTCCATTACGCCCGCACCGGCCAGCCTGCCAAGGCGCAGGCCCTGCTGGACTGGCTGGACGCCCGGCTCTTCGACCCCGAACAGGGCCTCTACCGTGACGGCCTCCGACTCGCTCCCGGCGGCGACGTGGTGCTGGAGAGCACCATCTATACCTACAACCAGGGCCCGGTCCTGGGCACGCTGCTGGAGCTCGGCGGGGAGGCCAACCTGGCCCGCGCGGCGTCCCTCGTGGCGTCGGTGGCGCGCAGCCTCACCCTCCCCGCGCCACTGCCGGGGCGCAGCGGCACGGTGCTGCGTTGCGAGGGCACCGGCGACGGCGGCCTGTTCACCGGCATCCTCGTCCGGTACCTGGCCCTCGCCGCGACCGACGGGCGGCTTCCCGCCGAAACCCGGGCGACGGCCGCGACGCTTGTCAAGGACACCGCCGGAGCCTTCTGGGAGGGCCGCCATATCCTGTCGGCCGGGGATCCGCTGGCCCGGAAGGGCGGCCGGATCCTGTTCTCCATCCGCCCCGAACTGCCGGCACGGCACACCTACCCGGAGGGGTCCGCCATCGAACTGTCCACCCAGCTGCAGGCGTGGATGGTGCTCGAAGGCGCCGCATCAATCGCCGGGAATTAGGTCACGCAACAGTTGCGTAATTGATGTGATCCTGGTCACTTAAGGCGCTTTCGGCTTGGTTACTTAGGTTTGGCTAACCTACAGTTTTTCGTAGTGAGCATGCCCTAACTTCCCCGCTCACAGGGGGGCTAGGGTTCCTACGACCGTCCTTGCAGAAAGCAGCCCCATGAAGATCCGCAACAACGCGCTGGCAGGTATCGCACTTGCCGCCACCGCCGCGCTCGGCCTGACCGCCTGTGGCTCCGGCACCTCCACCGCCCCCAGCAGCAGCGCCGCTGCTGACGGCACGATCTCCGGTGAAATCACGGTCTACAACGCCCAGCATGAGTCCCTGACCCAGGAATGGGTGGACGCCTTCACCGCCGAAACCGGCGTCAAGGTCACCATGCGCCAGGGTTCCGACACCGAGTTGTCCAACCAGATCGTCCAGGAAGGCCAGGCCTCCCCGGCCGACGTCTTCCTCACCGAAAACTCCCCGGCCATGGCCCAGGTGGAAAACGCCGGCCTCTTCGCCGACGTCGACAAGGCCACCATCGACCAGGTGCCCGCCGAATTCCGCCCCTCCACCAACAAGTGGACCGGCATCGCAGCGCGTTCCACCGTGCTGGTGTACGACAAGGCCAAGCTGAGCGAAGACCAGCTGCCCACGTCCATGCTGGACCTGGCCAAGCCGGAGTGGCAGGGCAAGTGGGCGGCCTCGCCGTCCGGCGCCGACTTCCAGGCGATCGTCTCCGCCCTGCTGGAACTCAAGGGCGAAGCCGCCACCGAGGAATGGCTCCAGGGCATGAAGGAAAACTCCAAGGCCTACAAGGGCAACAGCACGGCCATGAAGGCGGTCAACGCCGGTGAGGTCGACGCCGCCCTGATCTACCACTACTACTACTACGGCGACCAGGCCAAGACCGGCGAGAACTCCAAGAACGTCACCCCGTACTACTTCAAGAACCAGGATCCGGGCGCGTTTGTGTCCGTCTCCGGCGGCGGCGTGCTGGATTCCTCGAAGAACGCGGCGGCGGCCCAGGCCTTCGTCAAGTTCATCACCGGCAAGAAGGGCCAGGAAGTCCTGCAGAAGGGCACCTCCTTCGAGTACGCCATCGCCTCCGACGTTCCGGCCAACGAGAAGCTCATCCCGCTGGCGGACCTGCAGGCACCCACGGTGGACCCGGCCAAGCTGAACTCCGCCAAGGTCTCCGAGCTGATGACCAAGGCAGGACTGCTGTAACCACGTGACAACCAAGCTGGCGGCTCCCGGATCATCCGGGGGCACGACGACGGCGGGCAGGGCCAAGAGGCCCCGCCCGCCTTTCGGCGTTTCTGTTGTAGCGGTCCTGGCAGTCCTGATCGCACTCTTTGCGCTGATTCCCCTGGGCTACGTCATTGTCATGACGGCAGCCACGGGATGGGACACCGCCGTGGAGCTGATCTTCCGGGCCCGCGTCGGCGAGCTGCTGCTCAACACCGTGCTGCTGATGCTGGTCACCGTGCCGCTGTGCCTCATCCTGGGTGTGGGCGGAGCCTGGCTGGTGGAACGCACGCAGCTGAGGGGGCACAAATGGTGGGCCGTGCTGCTCGCGGCCCCCCTGGCCATCCCCGCCTTCGTCAACAGCTATGCCTGGGTTTCCGCGGTACCGTCGCTTGAGGGTTTGTGGTCCGGCGTGCTGATCGCGACGCTGTCGTATTTCCCGCTCGTCTATATCCCGGCTGCCGCGACGCTCAGCCGGCTGGACCCGGCCATCGAACAGTCCGCCGCGTCCCTGGGCCTCGGCGCGTGGCGCACCTTTTTCCGCGTGGTGCTGCCGCAGCTGCGGATCGCAATGACCGGCGGGGCGCTGCTGGTCTCCCTGCACCTGCTGGCCGAGTACGGCGCCTTCGCAATGATCCGTTTTGACACCTTCACCACCGCGATCATGGTGCAGTTTCAGTCCACCTTCAACGGCACCGCCGGGAACATGCTGGCCAGCGTGCTCGTGTTCCTGTGCCTGATCCTGCTGCTGGTTGAGGTGCGCAGCCGCGGCACTGCCCGGTACGCCAAGGTCGGCTCCGGCGCCCAGGCCCGCGCCCTGCGGCTTCCACTGCGCGCCTACCAGCTTCCGGCCCAGCTGTTCCTGGTCGCGCTCACCGCGCTGGCTTTCGGGCTGCCGCTGACCTTCGTGCTGCGCTGGATCTTTGCCGGCGGCCCGGATATCTGGGCGGCCGACGAGTTCCTGCCGGCCCTGCTGCAGACCCTGATGTACGGCCTCGCCGGCGCCCTGGCCACCACCGTCGTCGCGTTCCCGATGGCGTACCTGGCCGTGCGCCACCCCAGCTGGTTCAGCAAGGCCCTGGAGCTGTCCAACTACATCACCAGCTCGATGCCGGGCATCGTGGTGGGCCTGGCCTTCGTAACGGTCAGCATCAAGGCGGCACCCAACCTGTACCAGACCTCGGCGCTGTTGATCGCGGCTTATGTGCTGCTGTTCCTGCCGCGCGCCCTGGTCAACATCCGATCCGGCCTGGCCCAGGCACCGAAGGAACTCGACGAGGCCGCCCAGGCGCTCGGCAAGCCGCCGCTGCTGGCCTTCCTCCGGGTCACGCTGCGGCTGACTGCCCCGGCCGCCGCGGGGGGTGCCGCGCTGGTTTTCCTGGCAATCGTGAATGAACTGACCGCGACGCTGCTCCTGTCCCCCAACGGCACCCGGACGCTCGCCACCGAGTTCTGGAGCAAGACCAGCGAAATCGACTACGCCGGCGCCGCCCCCTACGCCCTGCTGATGATCCTGATTTCGGCGCCGATGACCTACCTCCTCTTCCAGCAGTCCAAGAAAGCAGCGGGACAGTGACCCAGTACAGCCCCTCCCGGCTCCCGGAACCGCGGATCGCCGCGTCCGTGGCCACCAGCACCAACAGCCACCTGCAAATCGACGCCGTCACCAAGAACTTCGGCTCCCAGGCCGTCCTCATGGGTGTCAATCTCTCGGTGGCCAGGGGGGGCACGACGGCGATCGTGGGGCCCTCCGGCTCCGGCAAGACCACGCTGCTGCGGCTGATCGCCGGTTTTGAGCACCCGGACACCGGGAGCATCTCGCTCAACGGCGCCAAGGTGGCCGGCGACGGCGTCTGGGTGCCTGCACACAAACGCCATGTGGGCTATGTGGCGCAGGACGGCGCCCTCTTCCCGCACTTGAGCGTCGGGCAGAACATCTCCTTCGGCCTCGACGCCACCAGGCTCCCCGGCGGGCACCGCGGCGTGAAAGACCGGGTGGCCGAGCTGCTGGACATGGTCTCCCTGGACCCTGACATGGCCAAGCGGCGGCCGCATCAGCTCTCCGGCGGCCAGCAGCAGCGGGTGGCCCTGGCCCGGGCCCTCGCCCGCGAACCGGAGCTGATGCTGCTGGACGAACCGTTCTCCGCCCTGGACGCGGGCCTGCGCGTGGCCACGCGCCGCGCAGTGGGCAAGGTGCTCCAGGACGCGGGTGTGACCACCATCCTGGTTACCCATGACCAGGGCGAGGCGCTCTCGTTTGCGGACCAGGTGGCGGTGATGCGCGGCGGACGGCTGGCGCAGATCGGCAACCCGTTCATCGTCTACACACGCCCCGCGGACCGCGCCACCGCTGAATTCCTGGGCGACGCCGTCATCCTCGACGCCTGGATGGAAGGCTCCCTCGCGACGTGTTCCCTGGGCGGCATCCCCGTGCGCCGACCCCCGGCGCAGGGGCGGGTCCAGCTCATGCTGCGGCCGGAACAGATCCGGATCGCGGAGGACGGCCCCATCCGCGGCGTCGTGGTGGACACCGACTACTTCGGGCCCGAAACCACCGTGCGGCTCAAGCTCGCCGTCCCGCCGGTCCTCGCGGAAGGGGCCGTGGCGGACCACCGCTACCCCGGCGGCGGCGAAATCATCACCATCCGGCATTGGAACGCCTCGATCGCCCGCCCGGGCACGGAGCTGTGCCTCCGTGTCGTCGGCGAAGCGGTGGCTTTCCCGATGGAGGACCTGCCCCCGGCATAGCCGCCGAAGGGCGCCCCGCATAGGGTGGGGCGCATGACTGTTCAGCCAGCGCTCCACCGCCAGCACTGCTCCGTTGCCGCCCCCACCCAGTTGTGGCTCGATGCCGAGGGGCGGCTCGCCAGCGGCCACGGCGCCACGGACGGCTCCGGGTCCTCTGGCGCCGCGGGTGGGGGCTGGTTCACCGGCCTGCTGCACGGGGACACGCGGATGCTGTCCCGGGCAGAGGTGCGGGTGAACGGCCTGGAGCCGGAGCCCGCCACGGTGGAGGCGGAGGCCGGCGGTGTACTGCGCGTGCGGGGGCTGGTCCGCGGCATCCCGGGGCCCACTGAGGACCCCGCCGTCGGACTTCTCCAGACCTGGACGGTCACGCCCGGCGTCGTCCGGCACTCCCTGCAACTGAGCACGTCCCTCGAGTCGCTCGACGTGGAAATTGAGATCCAGCTCGCCGCGGACTTCACCGACATGGCCGCCATCCGGCTCAGCCGCTTCCGGGAGCCCTCCGAGCCGTTTTCCGCGGACGATTCCACGCTGCGCTGGCGCGACAGCGGACGGACCCTGACCGTCGCCGCCCCCGGCAGCGTCGTCTCCGGCGAACGGCTCCTCTGGCGTGGCAGGGCGGGACGCGGCCGCCCGTTCGAGGTGGAATGGCAGGCCGTGCTGGCCGACAGCGAGGACGCCGTGGTGGCAGCCCCGCCGCCCGCCTCGCGGCGGGTCCGCGCCGAGCCGTCCGGCGCCCTGGGCCTGCTGCTGGACAACGCACTCGATGAGCTCGCCGGCCTCCGCCTGGCCACCCGGACGCTGCCCGATGCGCCGTTCGCCGCCGCCGGGGCGCCCTGGTACTTCACGCTGTTCGGACGCGATTCACTCTGGGCCGCGCGGCTGCTCCTGCCGCTCGACGCCGGGCTCGCCGCCGGAACGCTGCGCACCCTGGCAGCGTTCCAGGGCACGAAGAACGATCCGGGTGCCGCCGAGGAACCCGGCAAGATCCTGCACGAACTCCGGGCCAAGGAACTCGTACTGGAGAGCCAGGGCCTGCACCTGCCCCCGGTGTATTACGGCGCCGTGGATTCCACCCCGCTGTGGCTGTGCCTGCTGGCCGAACTGGGCCAGGCCGGCCTGGACGACGCCGCGGTCCGCTCGCTCCTGCCCAGCGCGGCCCGGGCAGTGGAATGGCTGCTGGCCGCCGGAGGAGCGCCCGGAAGCGCGAACAGCGGGCTCCTCAGCTACCAGGATGCTACCGGCCACGGCCTCAGCAACCAGGGCTGGAAAGACTCCGGGGACGCCATGCAGTTCCGCGACGGCCGGCAGGCCGACGGCCCGATCGCACTCTCCGAGGTGCAGGGCTACGCCTACCAGGCCGCCGTGGACACCGCCGGCCTCTTCGACGCCTATGGTGAGCCCGGCGCCCAGGCGCTCCGGGACTTTGCCGAGGCGCTGCAGCAGAACTTCCGCGCGCGCTTCTGGGTTGAGGACGACGACGGCCCCTTTCCCGCGATGGCCCTGGACGGGCACGGAGATCCGCTGGACATCCCGGGCTCCAACATGGGACACCTGCTCGGCACCGGAATACTGGACGTCTCGGAAGCCCGGCTCGTGGCGGACCGGCTGCTCAGCCCCGAGCTGTTCTCCGGCTACGGCGTGCACACGATTTCCCGGCGCGCCGCTGGTTTCTGGCCGTTCAGCTACCACTGCGGTTCGGTCTGGAGCCACGACACCGCGATCGCGGTGCGGGGGCTGCTCGCCGAGGGATTCCTGGCCGAAGCCCGGACCATCGCCGAGGGCCTGCTGGCCGCGTCCGGCTCCTTCGGACACCGCCTGCCGGAAC
Source organism: Arthrobacter sp. (assembly GCA_035467435.1). Taxonomy (GTDB): domain Bacteria; phylum Actinomycetota; class Actinomycetes; order Actinomycetales; family Micrococcaceae; genus Arthrobacter. The sequence goes on from DATITT010000083.1 coordinate 40,743, forward strand.
TGTTCGCCGGCATCACTGCCGAGGAGTCCGGCCACGCAGTGCCCTATCCGGCGTCGTGCCATCCGCAGGCGTGGTCCTCAGCGTCTGCCGTGGTGGTCGCCCAGGCCATGGGCGTCGGGTTCTAGGGACGGGCCTCCGGGGTGCGGCCACGGCGCTCGGCGGTCAAGGTGCCGGCGGCCGTTTGTTCTGCGGGTACGGCGTTTCGTGCCGGGCGAGCATTTCGACGAATCCCGCGATCTTCTTCGCCCTGGTAGCGGCCTGCTTGACCCCGTTGGTCCGGTAAATCAGGGCGTACCTGTTCACCGAAGTCAGGACGTCGAACATCGCCTGCGCCCGGTGATCGGCCGCGATGGCCGCGGCCAGGTCATCGGGCACTTCCGCCGTCCCAGCACCGGAATAGGCGGCCTCCCAGCGGCCGTCCGCTTTGGCGCTGTCGACGGCGGCGCGGCCGGCGGGAGCCATCCTGCCGGCTGCCTCGAGGCGGCCGATCCGCTCCACGTTCCTGGCGGACCACATACTTTTCGGTCCCCGGCGGGTCATCCGCTGGAACGAACTCCCGGCATCCCGCCGCCGGCCCTGCCCGTCGATCCAGCCGAAACACAGGGCTTCCTGCAGGGCGGCCTCATAGTCCAGCTCCGTCACCGCGCCGCCTTTCTTGTGCAGCACCAGCCACACCCCGGGACTCTCCGCGTGGTGCTGCTCCAGCCACGCGCGCCACCCGGCGGCATCCTTCACCAGCAGTTCCTCAAGTTCAACAGCCATGGCACAATTCTGCTCCACACTGACCACGCGCACCGATTTGGTGGGACGATATTCCTGAGAGCCGGAACCCGTTCCAACCTTCAGGAGCAACGATGCTGCGAGTCCGCCCGATCCATTTCACCTCCCGCCTTGATGCCTGGGAGCGGCTGCTCACCGGACTGGGCATGGTCAAAACCGTCGACGAGCCCACCTGGCGGGAGTTCGACGCCGGCTCCGGCCGGCTCGCCCTGCATTTTGTCGAGCAGGGCTCCGCCGAAGACGGCACCACATCGCTCGGCGTTGAGGTGGGCGACCTGCAGGAATTCGCCCGGCGGACCAAGGAGGCCGGCACGGCCGCCGGCACCACAGCCGCCGGCACCAACGCCGAACTCATCGACGCGGACCACGGCCCGTCCTGCCGCATCACGGCCGCTGACGGGTTCAGTTTCCTCGCAGACCCGGCCACGCGCGCCACGGACGGCAGTTGGGGCGGGTCCGCGGAAGCGGACCCGGGCGTCGCCGTCGTCGGGGTCTGGTTCTCCGAGGACGCCGTGGCAGCGACCCGGACCCTGCGCGACATCGGCGCCCGGCCCCGCCCGCTCCCGGGCACCGGTGCCAGCACCGGCGACGCCGACACTGACACGGTCGAATCCGAAGCCTTCACAGCGAAGAATGGCGGGATCCTCATGGTCGGTGCAGGCACCGGGTCCGGGAGTGCCGGCCTGGGCTTCGAATACGCCGGCGACCTGACCGCCCTCCGCGAGCGTCTGAACGAGGCAGGGAACGAGGCCGCGGTAATCGAGGAAGCGGCCGTCCCCACCCTGCACGTGGCCAACCCCGATGCCAACGGCATCGCCGCCCACCCGCCACTCTGGATTTCCGCGGCGCCGTCCGCCGGGTGAGTGTGATCCCCGCCCCAGCCGCAGGGATGGGGTAGAACTTAACCATGAACGTTCGCACTCCTGACCCGAACCCCGGCTGGCTCTCCGACGAAGATTTGTTCGAAGCGCGCGGCCGGCTGCCCATGGTCTACGTCGAGGCCGTCCCGGTCCGGCTGGATCCGCTCGGGTTTGTGAACGAGGTTGGCACGCTCCTGCAGGCCGAGGAGGACGGCACGATGGTCCGCTCCCTGGTTTCCGGCCGGGTGCTGTACCGCGAAACCATCCGCGCGGCCCTGCTGCGCCATATGGAGAAGGATCTTGGCCCGCTTGCCGTCCCGCAGCTGCCGATTAGCCCGGTGCCGTTCACGGTGGCCGAATACTTCCCGTCCCCGTCCCATACCGGGTTCACCGACGACCGCCAGCATGCCGTCGCCCTGGCGTACGTCATCCCCGTCACCGGTGAATGCTCGCCGCGGCAGGACGCCCTGGACCTGACCTGGATGACCACTCCGGAAGTCATGAGCTCGGATGTCCA
>DATITT010000084.1:0-3261 GCA_035467435.1 Arthrobacter sp.
GGCGGGGCATGTCCCGTGGGAACCGGGGCTGCGGCGGGACATGCCCCGTGGGGACCGGGGCTGCGGCGGGACATGCCCCGTGGGGACCGGGGCTCCGAGGGGACATGTCCCGTGGGAACCGGGGCTGCGGCGGGACATGCCCAGTGAACCGGGCCTGCGGCGGGACATGCCCCGTGAACCGGGGCTGCGGCGGGACATGCCCAGTGAACCGGGGCTACCGCGGGACATGCCCAGTGAACCGGGGCTGCGGCGGGACATGTCAAGCGGCGGCGGAGGGCCGCCGGCCGGTGCTAGTTCTGGTACGCGGGGTAGTCCGTGTAGCCCTTGGCGTCGTCGGTGTAGAAGGTGGACGGGTCCGGCTCATTGGTCGGAAGCCCGTCGCGCCAGCGGCGGACCAGGTCCGGGTTGGCGATGGCCGGGCGTCCGACGACGACGGCGTCAGCGTGGCCGTCCGCGACGAGCGCGTTGGCTTCCTCGCGGGTGGTGATGACGCCGAAGCCCGAGTTCAGCAGGAAGGTTCCGCCGAACCGGGTGCGCAGATCCTGCACCAACGCGCTGGTGGCCGGTTCCTTGTGGAGCACGCTCAGGTAGGCGAGTTTCAGGGGCGCCAAGGCATCCACCAGGACCTTGTAGGTCTCGCTGACATCCGCTGCGTCAAATTCGGTGGCGCCCTGGACGTTGTGCTCGGGCGAGATACGGATACCGACCCGGTCAGCGCCAATCGCGTCCACCACGGCCCGGGTCACTTCAATGACGAAGCGCGCACGGTTCGCCGGCGAGCCCCCGTAGACGTCGTCGCGCTGGTTGGCGGACGGTGCCAGGAATTCGTGCAGCAGGTAACCGTTGGCAGAATGCAGCTCGACGCCGTCGAACCCGGCACCAATCGCGTTGCGGGACGCCGTGACGAACTCCTGGACGATGCCCGGCAGTTCCTCGGCGGTCAGGGCGTGCGGAACGGGGAACGGCTTCTTCCCCTCGTAGGTGCGGGTCTCGCCGTCGATCGCGATGGCGCTGGGCGCGACCACCTGGTGACCACCGGTGGTGTCCTCGTGCGTGACGCGTCCGGCGTGCATGACCTGGGCGAAGATGCGGCCGCCCTCGGCGTGCACGGCAGCGGTGACATCGGCCCAGCCCTTGAGCTGTTCCTCGGTCACCAGGCCCGGCTGGCCCGGGAACCCCCGGCCGGCGGGGCTGGGATACGTGCCCTCACTGACGATCAGGCCGAGGGATGCCCGCTGCCGGTAGTGCTCGACAACCAGCGGGCCGGGAATGCCTTCCTTACCGGAGCGGACGCGGGTCAGCGGCGCCATCACCAGTCGGTTGGGCAGTTCCAGCTCGCCGAGAGTCATCGGGGAAAACAGCATGCGCAGTTCCTTTCACCAGGGATTGGGTTCACTGGCTACAACTGCACGGCGCCTGCAACTATTCCGGGTGAGGCCCGGATCACTACGGGTGGACGATGATCTTGACCGCGGTGTCGTTGTGGTGGATCAGGGTATCGAAGCCCTTGTCCACGAGATCATCCAGGGCGATTCGTCCCGTGATGAAGGGCTTCAGATCGACTTTTCCCTCCTGGACGAGCTTGATCGCGGCCGCGTGATCGCCGCAATAGGCGATGGTGCCGCGGAGGTCGATTTCCTTCAGGACGATCTTCTGCATGTCCACGGTGGCCGGACGTCCCCAGATCGAGACATTGACCACGACGCCGGCCGGCTTCACAACGTCGAGCATGGTGTCCAGCACGGCATTCACGCCGGCACATTCAAAGGCCGCATCCGCCCCCGCCCCGGCTGTTAGTTCCAGCACCCGCGCCTTGACGTCATCGGAGCTCGGGTCCAGCACATGGTCCGCAACCCCGGAGGACAGAGCTTTGTCCTTCCGGGCCGCCGACAGCTCAGTGACGATCGTGGTGACGCCGAGGCCCTTGAGGACCGCTGCGGTCAGCAGGCCAATCGGGCCCGCACCGCCGACGACGGCGACGTCCCCGGCTTTGACATCGCCCCGGCCGACGGCGTGATAGGCCACGGCGAGGGGCTCGATGAGGGCAGCTTCGTCCAGCGGGATGTCGCCGACGGGGTGGACCCACCGGGTATCGACGACAACCTTCTCACTCAGGCCCCCGCCGCCGCCGGCCAGGCCGATGAAGCCGAGTTTGGTGCACAGGTTGTAGTGGCCACTGAGGCACGGGCCGCATTCATTGCAGACGATATAGGGTTCCACCACCACGCTGTCCCCGATGGCGAACCCGGTCACGCCCTCCCCCAGCTCCTCGACAGTGCCGGAAAATTCGTGCCCCAGGGTGACGGGTGCTTCCTCCTGTGAAATCGGGTGGGGGTGGCCGGGCGGCGGCGTGAAGATCGGCCCTTCCAGGAATTCATGGAGGTCAGTCCCGCAGATCCCGCACCAGGCGACAGCGATCTTCACCGTCCCGGGGCGCAGCTCCGGCTCCGGAATGTCTTCGATCCGGAGGTCCTCACGGGCATGGAATCGTGCTGCTTTCATGGTGTTTTTCCTTCGCATTACGGGCCGTGGATGCGCCCGGTCAGGCGCATCCACGGCATGTCGTTGGATTCTCACAAGGAGGCCGTCACCCCCAGTGTGGTTCCCGGGGCTGGGATTGTCACGGCCCGCCCAGGTCAGCGCGTGTGGTGCGTGGGCTGACGCTCGAAGACCGGCGTCGGCAGCCCTTCCATCCTGGCCTTGAGCTGCAGCGCAAGATAGTTGGAATAGTGGCGGCTTTGGTGCAAATTGCCGCCGTGGATCCACAGGTTGTCCACGTTGGTGGGCTTCCACATATTGCGCAGCTCGCCTTCCCACGGCCCCGGGTCCTTGGGAGTGTCGGATCCGAAGCCCCAGCACTTCCCGACGGCGTCGGCCACCTCGGGTGAGACCAGATCGGCCAGCCAGCCATTCATGGACCCGTAGCCGGTGGCGTAGATGATGGCGTCCGCTTCCAGCTCCGTCCCGTTGGCCATCACGACGGCGTTCCCGGTGATCTTCCCGACCTCGCCGTTGGAGAGCTTGACCCGCCCGTCGATGATCAGCTGCGAGGCGCCGACGTCGATGTAGTAGCCGGAGCCGCGCCGCAGGTACTTGAGGAACAGGCCGGAGCCGTCCACGCCGAAGTCCAGGTCGAAGCCGGCGGCCTCCAGCTGGGAGTAGAACTCGGCGTCCCGCTCGGCCATCTCCGCATAGACCGGGATCTGTGCTTCGGGCAGGATCCGGTACGGCAGCGAGGCGAACAGCAGGTCGGCCTTCTCC
>DATITT010000085.1:0-1861 GCA_035467435.1 Arthrobacter sp.
TGCCCCGATCGTAGCGACCATCACCGGCGAAGACGCCGCCGCCGCCGCCGACACGGCCCACGAAGCCTTCCAGAAGTTCCTGGACAGCGAAAAGAAGTAGCGCGCCCGGCGCACCCTGCGCCAGCGTCCTCAACCACCCGGGCGGGGCTGCGGCCCAGCCGCCGCCCCGCCCGGGGAGCTCTTCTCTTCACCCCCGACTCCTTAGGTGAACCATGTCTGTATTGACCCCTCCCCGCAGCGCGCAGTCCGGGCCGCCGTCCGGCCGCAACGCCGGCCGCAACGCCGGCGCCCGTGAGAACTTCTCCGCCTGGGCCAACCGGCACCGCAAGTGGCTGTTCGCCGCCCCCGCGATGATCTTCGTCGGCGTGCTGATCATCTTCCCGCTGGCCTGGACCCTGTACCTGAGCCTGACGGATTCGCAGGGCTCCGTCCGGGCCGCCTCCGAGTTCGTCGGCCTGGAAAACTACCTCACGGTCCTGTCCGACGGGGAACGCTTCTGGCCCGCCGTCGGACGCACTCTGACGTTCACCGGCGTCGCCCTGGTCTGCGAGGTCGTGCTGGGCATGTGCATCGCGCTGCTGCTGTGGCGCCCGTTCCGCGGCGAAAAGTGGGTCCGCGTGGCCATCCTCCTGCCGCTCGTCGCCACCCCCGTGGCGGTCGGCATGATGTGGCGGCTGATCTTCGACCCGAACATCGGCTTCGTCAACCAGCTCCTCGGCATGGTCGGCATCCCGCCCCAGCCGTGGCTCTCCGGCCAGGACACCGCGCTGGGCACCACGATCTTCATGGACGTGTGGCAGTGGACCCCGATGGTGGTGCTGATCCTGCTCGCCGGCCTGACCTCGCTGTCCGAGGAGCCCGATGAGGCAGCCCGGATGGATGGCGCCAACGCCTTCCAGCGCTTCTACCTCATCACGCTGCCCCTCATGATGCCGACCGTGATCGTGGCCATCCTGCTCCGCGGCATCGATGCCCTCAAGACCTTCGACATCCTCTACGCCACCAAGGGCAAGGGCGGCGGATCCTTCCACGAGGTGGAGACCCTCAACGTCTACGCCTACGGCCTGAGCTTCGACTACAACCAGTACGGGCTGTCCTCCGCGGTGCTGATCCTGTTCTTCATGATCATCATCGGTTCCATGTGGCTGCTGACCATGCGCAAGAAAGCGGTAAGCAAATGACCGTACTGTCCAAAAACACCGAAACCGCACCCAATACCGCCGCCACCGGCCGGCCCGCGCCGGCCCCGCGCCGCCGCAAGCCCCTGGCCACCCGCGCCTACAAGGCTTTCCGCGTCACCGCGCTGATCGCCGTCGTGATCTTCCTGGTGGCCCCGCTGTTCTGGATGCTGCTGGCATCCCTGAAGACGAACGTGGACATCTACGACACCGGCAAGTCGTTCTTCTTCACCCCCACGGGCGAGAACTACGCGAACGTGCTGCAGCGCAACAACTACTTCGTCTTCATCTTCAACAGCTTCTGGGTCGCCTTCGTCTCCACCGCACTGTCGCTGGTCCTCGGTGTTCCGGCGGCCTACGCGATGAGCCGCTTCACCATGCACCGCTCGGCCCTCGTGGTCCTGATGGCGCGCGTCATCCCGGGCGTCTCCCTGCTGGTGCCCTGGTACTACGTCTTCTCCAACCTGAAGATGGTGGGCGGCTTCGAGGTGCTGATCCTCAGCCACATGTTCGTTGCGCTGCCGCTGATCGTCTACATCATGATGAGCTACTTCGATTCGATGCCGCTGGAGCTTGAGGAATCCGCCCAGGTGGACGGGCTCACCCCGATCGGAGCCTTCCGCCGCATCACGCTCCCGCTCTCCGTCGGCGGCATCGCCACCGCCGCCATCCTGTCCTTCATC
>DATITT010000086.1:0-5990 GCA_035467435.1 Arthrobacter sp.
TTTCCCGGCCCCGTTCGGGCCGAGCACGGCAACCGTCTCCCCCGGCGCCAGGCTCAGCGACACCTCAAAGCGGCGGGCGGCGAGGACGGCGTCGAACGTGAACGTCATGAGGCCACCCGCCCCGGGAACCCGTTGCGGGCCGTTCGGCCGCGGGACCCCGCGGGCGCCGGTCCCCGGTAGGAGAGCCCGACGACGACGACCGCCACCACGACCAGCAGCAGCGACAGCGCGACGGCGGCGTCGGCGTCGGTCTCCCGCTGCAGATAGATTTCCAGCGGCAGCGTGCGGGTGACGCCCTGCAGGCTGCCCGCGAAGGTGAGCGTGGCACCGAACTCGCCCAGGCTCCTGGCGAAGGAGAGCACGGCCCCGGACGCGAGGCCGGGCAGGACCAGCGGCAGGGTGACCCGGCGCAGCACCGTGGTGGGGCGCGCGCCGAGGGTGGCGGCTACGGCCTCGTACCGGCTGCCCGCCGAACGGAGGGCGCCCTCGAGGCTGACCACGAGGAACGGCAAGGCCACGAAGGTCTGGGCGAGCACCACCGCCGTCGTCGTGAACGCGATCTGGATGCCGGCGATCTCAAGACTCTGCCCCAGGAGGCCCTGGCGTCCGAAGGCATAAAGCAGCGCGATGCCGCCCACCACGGGGGGCAACACGAGCGGCAGCAGGACGAAGGAACGCAGCAGCCGCTGGCCCGGGAAGTCGCCGCGGGCCAGCACGAGCGCCAGCGGGACCCCGAACAGCACGCACAGCACCGTGCTCGCGGCGGCCGTGCGGAGGCTGAGCCCGAGGGCGGTGAGCGAGGATTCCGAGGTGATGAGCGGGATGAACTGCGGCCAGTTGACCCGGCCCAGCATGGCCGCGAGCGGCAGCAGCACCAACAGCGCTCCGGCCGCGGCCATGGCCATGACCCAGCGCGGAATCCCGTTGTAGGTGCTGTCTCTCCGGCGTTTCATGCGGGCCTAGGGGGTTCCGAAGCCGGCGCCGCGGAGGAGCTGCTGGCCGTCGGGGCCCAGAACGGCCTCGACGAAAGAGGCCGCGAGGTCCTTGTTCCTACTGCTCCGCACCGCGGCGATCGGATAGGTGTTCACGGCCTGCGCCGACTCGGGGAAGGGGATTTCCTGCACCTTGTCCCGGGCGGCCTGAACGTCCGTAACGTAGACCAGCCCGGCATCGGCCTCTCCCGAGATGACTTTGCCCAGGACATCGGTCACGGACGATTCCTCGCTGACCGGCGACAGGATGATGCCGGTTTCCTGCTCTACCGACTTCGCAGCCGCGCCGCACGGGACCTGCGGCGCGCACATGACAGTGTTGACGCCGGGCCTGGCGAGATCCGCAAAGGAGCCGATGGACGCAGGGTTCTCCGGCGGCACGGCGATGGTCAGCACATTGCTCGCGAAGTCCCGGGGACGTCCTTCCACCAGTCCCGCGCCGCTCAGCCTGGCCATGGTGTTGGCGTCGGCGGAGGCGAAGACATCCGCCGGGGCGCCTTGGCTGATCTGGGTGGCGAGGTCGGAGGATCCTGCGAAGCTCAGGGTCACGGTGGTTCCCGGGTTTGCGGCCTCGAAGTGCTCGGCGAGCGCCGTGAACGGGGCCTTGAGGGAAGCCGCGGCGAAGACGGTGACGGTGGCGCCGGCACCCCCGGCCCCGGCTGGTGCGGCGCAGCCCGCCAGCCCGGCGGCTCCTGCCACGAGGACGGCGGCGGCCGCGCGGGCGGGCCTCATATGACGCCCTTGCCTTTGGGCGTTTCAATAATCACCGTGGTGGCCTTGACGACGGCGGTCGCAACCGAGCCGAGCTCCAGGCCGAGCTCCCGCACGGCCTCGCTGCTCATCAGGGACACCACCCGGAACGGCCCGCACTGCAGTTCCACCTGGGCCATGACGGTGTCGGCGGTGATGGCGGTGACGAGGCCGACGAAGCGGTTGCGGGCCGAGCTGCCCGCTTTGGCCGGGTCATCCGGAAGCTGGGCCTGCTCCCGGGCGAGCCGCGCCAGTTCCAGCCCGTCAACGGCGAGCCTTCCGGCGTCGTCCTTGAGCGGGGTCAGGCTGCCGTTGTCGGTCCAGCGACGGATGGTGTCATCGCTGACGCCCAGCAACCGGGCGGCCTCGGAGACGCGAATATTTGGCATAGGGCCACTCTAGCCCGCATTTGCGGTGTGAAGACTGAAAATGTCCCGCAGACCCGAAGCCGTGGGATGGCGGCCCTGGGCCTCCCGGAATCGGCGGGCTCTAGCCCCGGCGGTGGCACCGGACTTAAAATTTCTGCGAGGGGTGGAGCCGCGGTCGCCGAGGAGTACCGCCGTGAAATGGATTACACCTGTTGACCCGGGCTACGACGAGTCCCGGACGCTGTTCAACGCCATGATCGACCGCCGCCCGGCGGTGTTCGCCCCCTGCAGCACCCCGGCCGATGTCGCCGAGGCCCTGAAATACGCCGGGGACCACAGCCTGGCCGTCGCGGTGCGGGCCGGCGGTCATTCCGTGGCCGGCATGTCACTGAACGACGGCGGCCTGGTGGTCGATGTGCGGCCGATGAAGTCCGTCAGCGTGGACCCGGATGCTCGCACGGTCACCGCCGGGGCCGGCCTGACGTGCGGGGAATTCGACCGGGCCACCCAGCAGCACGGCCTCGCCCTCACCGGCGGCCGCGTCTCCACCACGGGCCTGGCCGGCTTCACCCTCGGCGGCGGCTCCGGCTGGCTGGAGCGGGCCTTCGGCTTTGCCTGCGACGACCTCATCTCCGTGGACCTGGTGACCGCTGCCGGGGAACAGGTCACCGCCAGCGCAGCGGAGAACCCCGAGCTGTTCTGGGCGCTGCACGGCGGCGGCGGGAATTTCGGCGTCGCCACGTCCTTCACTTTCGGGCTGCATCAGCTCGGCCCGACCGTCCACGCCGGCCTGATGCTGTGGCCGGGCGGCGCGGCGGATGAAATCAGCCGGGGTTACCGCGAACTGGCACTCGCGGCACCGAACGAGGAAACCGGAGCACTCATCTACCTCACCGTCCCACCCGAACCCGGCATGCCTCCGGAGATGGTCGGCAAGATGGCTGTCGCCGTCGTCTACGCCTACGCCGGGGACGCGGCAGAGGGTGCCGACCACGCCAGGCCGTACCGTGCGCTGAAGCCTGCCGTGGACCTGGTGGAGGACATCGACTACGCCGATTTCCAGTGTTCCCTGGACGATCCGCCGGGCAAGTACAACTATTGGAGCGCGGACTACCACGACGAACTGTCCGACGATGCCCTCGACGTCATCGTCGATTCCGCCCGGAACCTGCCCGGGCCGAGTTCGCAGCAGCTGATTGGCCATTGGGGCGGGGCGGTGAGTGGCCCGGCCGCGGCAGCCACCCCGCTGCTGAACCGGAACGCCAGCTGGGTGAGCCACCCGTTCGGCCTGGGCGAGACCCCGCAGGGCGGGCAGGAGGCGAAGGCCTGGGTCAAGAGGTTCCGCGAGGACATCGCGCCCTACGCGACCGGGGGCGTGTGGCTGAACTTCATCGGCGACGAGGGCCAGGAACGGGTCCGGGCCGCCTTCGGCGAGGAGAACTACAACCGGCTGGCCCGGGTGAAACGGGAGTTTGATCCGGAGAACACCTTCCGCGGAAACCAGAACATCCGGCCCGCCACATCCTGATGTACGGGCCAGTCCCCCGGGCTGGGGGCTCCGGCTGTGAGACGGTTGGTAAGTAACATGGCCATCCGACAGTGGGAGACAAAGCAGCATGGGCAGTCCGGATAAGACAACTCTCTGGAGCGACAGCCTGGGCCGCGCCAGCATCAGGACCGCGCAGGTCCTCCTGTTGCTGGTCCTGGCCGTGGTGGTGGTCTACGCCTTGATCCAGGTGCGGCTCGTGGTGATTCCGGCCCTGCTGGCCCTGATCCTTGCCGCCGCGATCTCACCCTTCGTCCACTGGCTGCGCCGCCGCGGCTGGCCGAGCACCGCCGCCACCACTTTCTCGTTCGTGGCGCTCCTGCTTGCGTTCGGTGCCGTCATCACCGGCATCGTCTTCGCCGTCGTGAACCAGGCGGACGAGCTGGCCGACAGCGCCACGGAGGGCTTCGACCGGGTCTACGCCTTCATCCGCACGGGCCCCATCCCCATTGATGACCAGCAGATCCAGCAGGCGCGCGACGCCGCCATCGACTTCGCCACCAGCAGCACCGTCGGCGCGGGCGCCATCTCCGGACTCAGTGCGGCCGGCAACTTCCTCACCGGCGCCGTGCTGATGGCGGTGATCCTGTTCTTCTTCCTGAAGGACGGCGAGAGCATCTGGGCCTTTGTGCTGCGGGCGTTCAAGGGCGAGAAGCTGGTCAGGGCACGCCACGCCGGGGAACGGAGCCTCAACGTGCTCGGCGGCTATGTGCGCGGAACCTCCATTGTGGCCTTCGTGGACGCGTTCTTCATTGGCCTGGCGCTGGTGATCATGGGGGTGCCGCTCGCGCTGCCGCTCGCCGCGCTGACCTTCATCGGAGCCTTTATCCCGCTGGTCGGCGCCACCCTGGCCGGCACCCTCGCGGCGCTCGTCGCGCTGGTCGCCAACGGCCCCTTCGCGGCCCTGGTCGTCATCATTGTCGTGATCGTCGTCCAACAGCTGGAGGGCAACTTCCTGCAGCCCGTGGTGATGGGCCAGGCACTCAACGTCCACGCCCTCGTCATCCTGCTGGCCCTCACTGCCGGCACCATCCTCGCCGGCATCATCGGCGCGATCCTTGCCGTCCCCCTCGTGGCGGTGGCCTGGGCCGCGATCAAGGCCTGGAACTCCACGCCGAACGTCACACGGGAGGACATCGCGGAAGCCGAGCAGGAGACCCGGCTGAACGAAAGGGGCGAAAGCGTGCGCTCCAAACCGGTTCATACGCATTCCCAGGAGGAGCAGCAGTCCGACACCGCGGCTGCGGACGCCAGCCAGGGCTGATCCGCGGCCGGATTAGACTGCCCCCATGGCCATTTACCTGGATCCTCCGCTGTGGCCGGCGCACGGAACGCACTTCTCGCACCTGATTTCGGACACCTCGCTGGAGGAACTGCACGCCTTCGCGGCGGCGGCCGATATTCCGGGCAGGGCGTTCGACGGCGACCATTACGACGTCGCCGAAGCCCGCTACAGCGCCCTCGTCGCGGCCGGGGCCGTTCCGGGGGAGGGGCGGGTCCTGGTCCGCAAACTGATCGCCAGCGGCCTGCGGATCCCGGCCCGGCGGCGCAGCAACTCACTCAAGCTCCCCCTGCTAACGCGCTGGAACGCCGTGCTGCCCGGCCACGACGCGCTCTTCCTGGACCTGCTGGACCGCTGGGGCGAGGAGCACCGGAAGTATCACGGCCGCACCCACCTGCTGGCGGTACTGGAGGCCTTGGACCTCCTGGCAGGGCCCGACGGCCCTCCCCGCACCGTGCTGCTCGGCGCCTGGTTCCACGATGCCGTCTACCGCGGCATCGCGGGCCAGGACGAGGAGGAGTCGGCCCGGCTCGCCGAGGACCGGCTGGCCCACGCGGGCCTTCCCGCGGCGGAGGTGGACGAGGTGGCCCGCCTGGTGCGGATGACGGCCGACCACCGGCCGGGGGCCGGCGACGGGGCCGCCGCCCTGCTCAGCGACGCGGACCTCTCCGTACTCGGCGGGGAGCCGGCAGCCTACGCCCGGTACCTGGCCGCCGTCCGGCAGGACTTTGCGCACATCGGCGACGACGACTTCGCCGCCGGACGCGCCGCCGTCGTCCGCCAGCTCCTGCACCTGGACCCGCTCTTCCACACCCCGCGGGGCCGGGAGCTGTGGCTGGACGCGGCGCGGCGGAACCTGCAGGGCGAACTTGGGTAGGCGGAACGCTGCACGGAGCCGCCACTGCAAACGCCACCTGAACCTGTTCAGTGGATGGCGAGTTCGACGGCGAGCACTGCGAGTCCGAGTGCCGCCATGATGGCAAGTACCAGAATTTTGAGCCATGGATTGACGCGCAATCGCCGGACGGCGAAGAGCGCCACGACAACCAGGG
>DATITT010000087.1:0-3019 GCA_035467435.1 Arthrobacter sp.
GGAGTAGCTCCGACCGCGACCCCTTTTTCCGGCATCCGATGCAGGTACGCTGCGGCTGATTCTCGAGGTGTTGCACGTGTGCCACTTACGAGTATCTTCCTGCCAGAACATATCTGCCAGCCCCTGGCTTCCGGGACCTGCCAGGCCAAGGGTTGGAATCAACACCTTCGCCGGACACAAAACCGGACGCGTCAGGGACACGCGGATACCGGCCGTTAGGCGCGGTCATGTCTATTCTAGCCCCTCAGGCGCCCGGGCCCCGAACTTGCGGGGACACGGACGCAGACGGGCGGGCCTGAACTGTGGCCCTTCTGTTGCGGCCCCGTTGCCGGGGGCCACTGATTGGAAACTATTTGTCGCGGCTGACCGCGGCGTCCGAGACAATGTCGATCCGCCAGCCGGTGAGCTTTGCGGCGAGGCGGGCGTTCTGGCCTTCCTTGCCGATGGCGAGGGAGAGCTGGTAGTCCGGGACCACGACGCGGGCCGAGCGGGTTGCCTCGTCCGTGATGGTGACCGAATTCACCCGTGACGGGGAGAGCGCGCTGGCGATGAATGTCGCCGGATCGTCGCTGTAATCGACAATGTCGATCTTTTCGTCGTTGAGTTCGTTCATGACCGCACGGACGCGCGAACCCATTTCACCGATGCAGGCACCCTTGGCGTTAATGCCGGGGTTGTGGGCCTTGACCGCCATCTTGGTGCGGTGTCCGGCCTCACGGGCGAGGGCGACGATTTCCACGGAGCGGTCCGCGATTTCCGGAACTTCCATTTCGAAGAGCTTCCGCACGAGGCCCGGGTGCGACCGGGACAGGGTGATGGACGGTCCCTTGGTGCCGCGGTGCACGTCGAGCACGAAGGCGCGGAGCCGGTTGCCGTGGACGTACTTTTCCCCCGGCACCTGCTCGGGCGGCGGCAGCAGCGCCTCCACCGTGCCCAGGTTGACCTGGATCATGTGCGGATTGTTGCCCTGCTGGATGGTTCCGGCCACCAGCTCGCCCTCGCGGCCCTTGAACTCGCCGAGCACGTTGTCGTCCTCAACGTCGCGCAGGCGCTGCAGGATGATCTGCCGTGCGGTACTGGCTGCGATGCGGCCGAAGCCGGCGGGGGTGTCCTCGAATTCGCCGATCGGGTCGCCGTCGTCGTCGATCTCCGTGGCCCAGATGGTCACGTGCCCGCTCTTGCGGTCCAGCTCGGCCCGGGCCTTCTCGAAGGCTCCCGGCGTCTTGTGGTAGGCCACCAGCAGGGCCTGCTCGATCGTCGGAATCAGGAGATCCAGAGGGATTTCACGCTCACGCTCCAGGAGTCTCAGTGCGCTCATGTCAATATCCATTAGGCCTCCTCAGAAGGTCCATTGTGTGCGTTCTCCAGACCGGCCTCTTCGAGGTGGCTGAACTCTATCTCGACTTTTCCGCTACGAATCCTGTCGAAAGGAAGCTTGATGGGTTCGCCCTGTTTGGGCTTCATGCCCTTCTTCACGGCGATCTCGGGGACCAGGGTGACGCCCCCGTCGTCGACGGACTGGACCCGGCCGGTGACGTTCTCGCCCTGCAGGATGTTGACCTTGACCATCCGGCCGCGGGCGCGGTGCCAGTGCCGCTCTTCGGTGAGGGGACGGCCGACGCCGGGCGAGGAAACCTCAAGCTCGTAGGGGCGTGCGTCGGTGCTGGGATCGTTGTCCAGGATGTCGGAGAGGGTCTTGGAGATCTCCGCGATGACGTCGAGACCGACGCCGCCCGTTTCCTCCTGCGGCAGGTCCACCACTACGTGGACCACGCGGTTGGCTCCGGCGACGTGAAGGGAAACGTCCTCGAGGTACAGCCGGTTTGCCAGGACCTCGGGTTCCAGGAGGGCATGCAGCCGCTCGGCCTCGAAGTTGTGTGCGGGTGCGGCCTCAGCCTTACCCGTCCCGGTCCGGTCTGTTGAAGTCGTGGCTTCTGCATTGGTCATGATGCCGGCCGCCTCCCATTTAGATGATGTTGTGTGTACTAGCCTAGCGATTTTCCGGGCGCCGTGGTGCACTTCAGTTCCCGGCCGGCATGACAACATGGTCTGTTGTGAAGGACGACAGCGGGCAAAAGCAGCGGCGGAAGCTCCTTCCCCGCATCGCGCTCCTCGCCTGCCTCGCCCTCGTGGTCGTGAGCCTCGGGATCCTCATAAGCCCCCGGAGTCCCGAGGAGCCCGCCGAACCGCCGTTTTCCGAACAGGCCAGGTCCGCCGCGCTGGCTGAAACCATGCGGCTGCGGGCCGCCGGCGAGGACCTGGCCCGGCCCGCTTCCGGCGACGCGAAGCCCGCCGTGACGCAGACTGTGAGTTTGCTGACAGGCCAGGCCCGGGCCCTCCTGCTGCCGGGCCAGGACAACCCGGATTCCCCTCTGCCGGCCGGGCCGGCCGCGCCGTCGGCTGGTGCCCGGTCTCCCACCCCGTCGGCCGTTCCGTCTGGTGCTCCGCCTTCCGTCCAGTCTGCAGCTCCGCTGCCCTCGTCGGCGGCCGCGCTGGCAACCGCACTGGCGGACAGCGCCGCACAACGGCTCGCCGACGCTGCCGTGGCCGACGGCGGGATGGCCCGGCTGCTTGCCGCCGTCGGCACCGCCCAGCTGCTGCAGGCCTCCTCCCTTGCCGCTGCCGCCGGGGCGCCGGCCCCAGCGGTGCCCGACCCTGCCGCACCCCAGCTCTCCGGCGCGTGCCCGGGCGATTCGGCATCGCCGTCGTCCTCCCCGGTGGATGCGTCGGCGGCTCCGGCGGGGGCTGGCGCCGGTGCCGCAACCCTGCCCGGAGCGCTGGCCGCGGCGGTGGAGACTGAACTGGAGACCGTGTACGGCTACCAGGTGGCCCTGACCCGGCTGGGTGGCGAAGCCGCCGCCCGGGCGGCGGAGCAGCTCGCCACGCATGAGGCCCTCGCCGCCGGCGCCGAAGCGCTGAGCCGGCTGCATTGCGCCCCGGTGCCGCCGCGCGAAGCCGGTTACACCATGGACCCGGACTTCCTGGCCGCCCCCGCGGCAGGCCTCGGCGGGCTGGAGGC
>DATITT010000088.1:0-4508 GCA_035467435.1 Arthrobacter sp.
CAACCAGGAGAAACGAAGGCCCGCGCCGGTGGTGCGGGCCTTCGCTTGTGTGCCATCCGGTCCTTGGCGGCAGACAGCCTGGTAGGGCCCCTGGCGATCCCCTTCTGGCTCACAGCGATCGTCCGGGACCGTCAACTAGAATGGCCCTGTTCCGCAGCCGGCGGTCCATCCAGTCTCCCGAGGTGATCCCCGAGTGCCCAGAAGTACAGTGTCCAGCCGTACCGCGCGCCCCCGCAATGCCAGCCCAGCGCGGGCCAGCGGAGGGCGGACCCGTGCCGTGCGCCGCATCGCAGCCGGTCTCGGTGTGCTCCTGATGCTGCCGCTCGCCGCCTGCACCGGGAACCCCGGCCCGGGACCCGGCTCCCCCACCGCCTCGGCCAGCCCCACGGACGCCGCCCCCAGCGCCGTTTTCACCTTCGGCACCGCCTCGCAGCCGCTCGGGCTGGATCCCGCCGTCGTTTCCGACATCGAGTCCTACCGGATCACCCGCCAGGTTCTGGAGGGGCTCGTCGGTGTGGACCAGACCACCGGAGAGCCCACGCCGCTGCTGGCCACCGAATGGGCCTCAAGCGACGACGGACGCGCCTATACGTTCAAGCTCCGCGAGCAGGTGACCTTCCAGGACGGGGCCGCCTTCGACGCCGCGGCCGTCTGCAGCAACTTCGACCGCTGGTTCAACTTCCCCGACACGCTGCGGCAGCAGGCTCCGGGGACGACATTCAAGGGTGTCTTCAAGGCCCACGCCGATCAGGCGTCGCTCTCCCTCTACAAGGGCTGCACCGCCCTGGCCCCGGACAACGTGACGATCGAGCTGACCCAGCCCTTCACCGGGTTCCTGCAGGCCCTCACGCTCCCGGCCTTTGCCATGTCCTCGCCCCAGGCCCTCGCGTCCCAAGACGCCGACGAGCTGACCCAGAGCCGCGACGGCCAGCCCGTCTCCGCCTATGGGCTCCACCCGGTGGGAACCGGCCCGTTCGTCTTCAGCTCCTGGGAGCCGGACAGCATCACGCTCACCAGCAACAAGGACTACTGGGGGGACAAGGGCCAGATCGGCACCATCAACTTCGTCACCTACGATCACACCCAGACCCGGATGCAGGCCCTGCTCGACGGCAAGATCGACGCCTACGACGCCGTGACCGCTGGCAACTTCGACCAGCTCGTGAAGCGCGGCAAGCAGATCATCCAGCGGGATCCCTTCTCCGTCATGTACCTGGGCATGAACCAGGAAGTGCCCATCCTGCAGAACGTCAAAGTCCGCCAGGCCATCGAAATGGCCCTGGACAAGGACACCCTGATCCGCAGGTTTTTCATTGACAACACGGCCCAGGCGACGCAGTTCGTCCCGCCCAAGCTCAGCGGCTTCAACAACAACGCCCCGTCCCTGGGCCACAACCCGGCCAAGGCCAAGGAACTGCTCACAGAGGCCGGCTACCAGGGCGAGGAACTGAAGTTCTACTACCCGCTGAACGTCACCCGGCCCTACCTCCCGACCCCGGAAAAGGTCTATGCGGAAATCAGCAAGCAGCTGACCGCCGTCGGGCTGAACATCAAGCCGGTGCCGGTCGAATGGTCCGAAGGCTACCTGCAGAAGGTCACCTCCCCCGGCGACCACGCCCTCCACCTGCTCGGCTGGAACGGTTCGTACTCCGACCCGGACAACTTCGTCGGCCCGCTCTTCGGCGAGAACACCGGCGAGTTCGGCTACCAGGACCCGCAGGTCTTTTCCAAGATCGCCCGGGCTCGGGGGCTGCCGGACGGCGAGGAGCGGACGGAGCAGTACCAGACCATCAACGCCCAGATCGCCGCGACGGTCCCCGCCGTCCCGATTGCCTTCCCGATCTCGGCCCTGGCTCTTTCGGACCGCGTGCTGAAGTACCCGGCGTCGCCCGTTCTGAATGAAGTTTTCACGAAGGTGGAGTTGAAGTCTTGACGGACGGAGCCAATTTCAGTATGAGGTGGGTCCGGGGATATTCTGTGAAAGCCAGACCCGCTGCTATCGGAGACTGATTGTGACTTTCATTTCAAAGACCCAACATGCCGACGTTGTCCTGATTGGCGGCGGCATCATGAGCGCCACGCTCGGTGCTTTCCTGAAGCAGCTCGAGCCGAACTGGACGATCTCACTGTTCGAGAAGCTGGACGAGCCGGGTCTGGAGAGCTCCGGCCCCTGGAACAACGCCGGCACCGGACACGCCGCGCTCTGTGAGCTTAATTACTCCCCCGCAGCCAAAGACGGCTCGGTGGATCCCGCCAAGGCGCTCCTCATCAACGAGCAGTTCCAGCTGTCCCGCCAGTTCTGGTCCCACCTCGTCACGAACGGCATGATCGGCTCCCCCAAGGGCTTCATCAACACCGTTCCGCACATGAGCTTTGTGATCGGCGAGGACAACACCAAGTTCCTGCGCAGCCGCTACGAGGCACTCAAGCCGAACCCGCTGTTCCGCTCCATGGAATACTCCGAGGACCATGCCCAGATCGCCAAGTGGGCCCCGCTGATCGTCAAGGGCCGCGACCCGAAGCAGCGGATCGCCGCCACCCGCGCCGCGGAAGGGACCGATATCGACTTCGGTGCCCTGACCCGTGAGCTGACCACCTACCTCGGGCACAACGGCGTGGAGGTCAACTATGGCCACAACGTCTCCGGCATCAAGCGCTCGTCCGACGGCGGCTGGGACCTCTCGCTGAAGCACCCCCAGTCCGGCGAGCACGGCTCCATCCACGCGAAGTTTGTCTTCGTGGGCGCCGGCGGCGGAGCCCTGCACCTCTTGCAGGCCTCCGGGATTCCGGAAAGCAAGGGCTACGGCGGTTTCCCGGTCTCCGGCCAGTTCTTCCGCTGCACCGACGAGACGCTCGCGGGCCAGCACAGCGCCAAGGTCTACGGCCAGGCCTCCGTTGGCGCCCCGCCCATGTCCGTCCCCCACCTGGACACCCGCTTCGTCAACGGCAAGCGCTCCCTGCTGTTCGGTCCGTACGCCGGCTTCTCCACGAACTTCCTGAAGAACGGCTCGTACCTGGACCTGCCGCGTTCCATCCGGCCTTCCAACATCATCCCGATGCTGGCCGTGGGCAAGGACAACATGGACCTCACCGCCTACCTGATCAAGGAAGTCGCCAAGCGGCACGGCGCCAAGGTCGAGGCCCTGCGCGAGTACTACCCCGCAGCTCAGGACGGGGACTGGGAACTCATCACCGCCGGCCAGCGTGTACAGATCATCAAGAAAGACGCCAAGAAGGGCGGTGTGCTGCAGTTCGGCACCGAAGTCATCGCCGGCCGCGACGGAACCATCGGCGCCCTGCTCGGCGCGTCCCCCGGCGCGTCCACGGCGGTGCCGATCATGATCGAACTGCTGCAGAAGTCCTTCCCGAAGCAGTTCAAGGGCTGGCAGCCCAGGTTCAAGGAGATGATGCCCGGCTATGGCATCAAGCTCAATGGGAACCCGGACCTCGCCGCCCAGCTCGAAGCCGACACGGCCAAGGCATTGCAGTTGGAACCGGTCAGCGCCGCGCGCAACTGACGCCCGCTCCGGGTTGCGGCTGGTTTGATCCGTTGGAAACACGTCCGTCAACCCATCAGGAGACCTTGAGATGTTCCGGCTCGCAAAGCTGTCACTCGCCAACCGGGCCCTGATCGCGCTGGTAACCGTCTTCGCGTCGGTCTTCGGCGTGATCACGATGTCCTCGCTCAAGCAGGAACTCATCCCGTCCATCGAGTTCCCGCAGATCACGGTGCTCACCTCGATGCCGGGAGCCTCCCCCGAAGTCGTGGACAAGCAGATCAGCAGCCCGCTGGAGACTGCGCTCAAGGGCGTGGAAGGGCTGGAGTCGACGTCCTCCACCTCGCGCAACGGCGTCTCCCAGATCAGCATGGTGTTCACCTACGGCTCGAACCTGGACCGTGCCCGGAACCAGATCGACCGTGCCATCTCCAACGCCAAACGGTCGTTGCCGGACGACATCCAGCCCCAGGCGATCGCCGGAAGCATCAGCGATTTCCCGATTGTGTTCCTCGCCGTCTCCTCGGACAAGCCGCTCAGCGAACTGAACGCCGACCTGGCCCGGCTCACGGTCCCGCGGCTGCAGAAGCTCGACGGCGTCCGCGGCGCCGAAGTGACCGGCGGCGCCACACAGCACATCAAGATCCTTCCCCGCCCCGAGGCCATGGCGGCCTCCGGCGCGAGCATCCAGTCCATCAGCGAGGCACTCAGCAACAACGGGGCGCTGGTTCCCGCCGGCACCATCGAGGAGCAGGGCAAAACGCTGGCGCTGCAGATCGGCAGCCCGGTCGACTCCGTCGATGCGATCGAGGCGCTGCCGCTGGGCGGCGCCAAAAATGCTGCAACCATCGGGAGCGTGGCGGACGTCAGCATCGCCGAGGACGCCCGCACCTCGATCACCCGGACCAACGGCCAGGAAACCCTCGCCCTGTCCGTCACCAAAAAGCCCGAAGGTGACACCGTTGGCATCTCCAACGCGGTCAAGGACTCCCTCCCCCAGCTTGAGGCCGA
>DATITT010000089.1:0-1872 GCA_035467435.1 Arthrobacter sp.
CATGACCAAGATGCACCCGGACGTCCCCGCCGCCCAGCGCGGAACCTACGCGGGGTTTGGGCATCCGTCCGTCATCGCGCACCTCAAGCGGATCGGCGTAACCGCGGTGGAGCTCCTCCCGGTCCAACAGTTCATCAAAGACGAGGCCCGTGATGGCAGGTCCGACTACTGGGGCTACCACCCGATCGGCTATTTTGCCCCGCACAACGCCTACGCCGCGGCCTGCGGGCCGGATGACACCGTTCACATGGCCGGCCAGGGCCCCGCGGCTGGGGAGACACCCGGCGGTCCCGCCGGCGGGGCGCCGCGGCCCGGAGGACAAGTCGCCGAGTTCAAGGACATGGTCAAGGCCCTCCACCAGGCTGGCATCGAGGTGATCCTCGACGTTGTCTACAACCACTCCGGTGAAGGCGGAGCCGACGGACCCAACCTGTGCTTCCGCGGGATCGACAATGGCGCCTACTACCATCTGGTCCCCGGCGACGAGGCCAACTACGAGGACTACACCGGCACCGGCAACACCCTGGATGTGGGTTCGCCCACGGTCCTGCGCTTGGTCATGGACTCGCTCCATTATTGGGTGGAGGAGATGCACGTCGACGGATTCCGGTTCGATCTCGCCCCTTCGCTGGCCCGCGCTTCGGATCGGGTCGACATGCTGTCCGCGTTCTTTGAGATGATCGACTCCGATCCGGTGCTTGACGGCGTGAAGCTCATCGCGGAACCGTGGGACCTCGGCCCCGAAGGCTACCAGCTCGGCAACTTTCCCCCGCGGTGGGTGGAATGGAACGGCAAATTCCGTGACGTCGTCCGCGACTTCTGGCGCGGCACACCGGGTCTCACGGCCGAGCTCGCGAACCGCTTCACAGGCTCCGCCGACCTCTACCAGGACGACGGCCGGCAACCAAGTGCCTCCGTGAACTTTGTCACCGTCCACGACGGCTTCACGCTGCGGGACCTCGTTTCCTACGACAGAAAGCACAACGCGGCCAACGGCGAGAACGAACGCGACGGCGAGTCCAACAACCGTTCCTGGAATTGTGGCATCGAGGGGCCAACCACGGACCCGGAAGTCACCGCCCTCCGCGCACGCCAGATGCGCAACCTCATGGTTACCTGCGTTCTCGCCCAGGGAGTCCCGATGCTGCGCCACGGCGACGAACTGGGCCACACCCAGGCAGGCAACAACAACGCCTACTGCCAGGACAACGAGATCTCGTGGATCGATTGGGCTTCCGCCGACGAGGACATGATCGAGTTCACCTCGAAGGTCGTGAAGCTGCGCCAGGACTACCCTGTGTTCCGGCGCCGCACTTACTTTGACGGGCGGCCGGTGGCCCCGGCAGAGGGCCTCAGGCTGCCCGACATCCTGTGGCTCAATGCCGACGGAACACCCCGGACGGGAGACCAGTGGAACCAGTCCTGGGGAAAATCCCTGGGCTGCTACCTCAGCGGCAAGGGCGTGCGGACCCACCGGGACGAACCCGAAGACGACTTTCTCATCGTCTTCAACGCATCGTCGCAGGATGTGCTCTACCAAACGCCGACGGAGTATTTTCCCGCGGAGTGGGAAGTCGCCCTGACAAGCTGGGACGGTCCGGCACCGGCAAGAATGCTGGCAGGCACCGACTACGAAGTGCCCGCGCGCACCACTTGGATCCTCCGCTCCGTCGAGGAATAGCGCTGCAGGCGGGGGATCTGCGACCCGCCGCTTCGCCGGGGCTGCGGTGGGGCAGGAACGGCGCCGGAGTCCCCTGCCGGCGGGAAACGCTCTGCATGGTGGCCAGAGGGGAAAAGTCCTGCGACGATGGCAAGGTGAACAGGCCGATCGGATACTGGGTCAAGCGGCTGGATACGTCGCTGGAGACACTA
>DATITT010000090.1:0-8950 GCA_035467435.1 Arthrobacter sp.
TTCGGGGGCAGGGCCGGGGCCGGAACCCATCGACTGGAGCAGGGGCGTAAGCTCCCGCAGCAGCCGGTGCCGCAGTTCCTGCGATTCGGCGGAAAAGGCCCGCTGGTGTTCAACGTACTCGGCTTTGCCTTCGGCCGTTTCGATCAGGATCGCGGGATAGCCCCACTCCAGCAAGTCATAGGGCGACGCCTGCATGTCCATAGCCCTGATCCGCCAGGACAGCTCGAAGCAGTCCATCACCAGCTCGCTGGGCAGCAGCGGGGCGAGTTTGTAGGCCCACTTGTACAGGTCCATGTTGGCGTGCAGGCATCCGGGCTGTTCCATGGTCCGCTGGTTCTCCCGGGTCGGCGCCAGGCTGTTCAGCGGCACGGCGTCGGGCGTGTAGAAGCGGAAGGCGTCGAAGTGCGAGCAGCGGATCCGGTTCTCCTCCACCACCTCGTCGGTCCGCTCGGAGCCGAGCCGCAGCTGGAGGTACTCGTGCCGAAGCTCGAATTTGTCCTGCCGGTACACCATGGCCCACTCGTGCAGCCCGAAGCAGCCGAACTGCGCCGGCCGCGCCGCCGTCCCGGCCAGGATAATCCCGGCGAACTGCAGCGCGTCCCGCCGGTCCCGGACAAACGCCTCGACGTCGACCGTGACGGACGTGCTCCCCGCCGGCAGGCCGGCGGCGGCGAGTTCGCCGTCGTCGGGCGTGCGGTAGTACTTCCAGCCGGCGCGTTCAGCCGCGGCGGAACCGGAGAGCACGACGCCGGCGCCCGGGTGCCAGCGCAGCAGCTGGCCCGGCTTCTGGGTGTAGTAGGTGAAAAGGAAGTCCTCAACCGGGTGCTTCCTGCCGGCGGACCGGCGGGCGAGGTAGGGATCCGCATAGCGCCGGACGCGCGCCTGGTAAGCGGCCCGGCGCGGCAGCCAGGCTTCCTGGGGGAGGCCGTGCAGCTTAGACAGCCCCGCCGGTGGAGCCAAGGACGTCCCTGGCGGCATTCCACTCGGCGATCTCGCAGCCGTCGCGCAGCGTGAAGGTTGCTTCGACCGGCACTCCGTCCACGACTCCGGTGACCGTTGCCTCCTGCGGGCCGCCGTACTGCATGGTGCAGGCCTGGTCCGTGGGCCGGGGCGCGGGGCTGAGCATTGCGGCATTGTTCTTCACGGCGAGGCAGGCCGCGGCAGCGTCGGGATGCTGGCTCTCGGCTGCCGGGACCCCGTCCAGGCAGACAAGCGTGAAGTTCGTGGGAGTGCCCGTCTCCGATGGCTTGACCATGATCGCGAGTTCGGCGTTGCCCTGCCCGGGCCCTGAGGTCACGGGCGCGGCCGACGGCGAGGGGGCAGGGGTCTTCGTTTCAGTGTCCGGCGAGGGGGTGACCGTCGCTGATGGGCTTGGCCCGCCCGTCTGCCCGGGCGCTGTGGCCGACGGCGAGGGGGTTCCGCCGCCCGGCGAGCAGGCGGCCAATCCGGCCACCGCCATCAGAACGAGCGCGGCGTGGCTCAGTTGCTTGCGCATCAGCAATCCTCCTGTGTTTTGCACAGTCTACCGCCGGGACGGGCCGAAGGAGTCGGTCTTTGTGGCCGCAATCAGGTCCATCATGGAGGTGTGCAGCTGGCTGACCTGTTCACGGGTAAGGCCCAGCCGGTCCATCATGGTCCCCGGCACGGCAGTGGCCTGCTGCCGCAGCGCGGCGCCTTGCGGTGTCAGGCCCACGGCAAGAGTGCGTTCGTCGCCTGGCACACGCTCTCGGGTGATGAACCCGGCCGCCTCCAGACGGCGCAGCAGGGGCGAAATCGTTGCCGGCTCCTGGGCGAGGGCGTCGCTGATGTCGCGAACGGAGCGCGGGCTGGATTCCCAAAGACACAGCATCACAAGGTACTGGGGGTGGGTCAGGCCGAGCTTGTCCAGCACCGGCTTGTACGCGCCGACGACACTGCGGGAGGCCACCGTGAGGGCGAAGCAGAGCTGGTGCTCCAGCAGAAGGTCGTCCTGGGTTCCTTCGGTCACATCTGTCACTGGTGCCCTCCTTGGATAGTTAGTGCACTAATCATTAGCGTACACTGGTGGAACGTCTCGTTCTTAGGAGTGGATAGTGATGGCAAAGGGAAACGCCGAAAACGCCTCGCAGAGGTTCATGCGCGCAACAGGCAAGCTCCGGATGATTTTCGGTCCGGCCAACCGCAGCGCTCTGGGACACGAGATGACGCAGCAGAACCGTGAACTGCTGGCCCAGCGCGAAGCCGAAACCCAGCAGTGGGAGACCCTGCACCGCCCCGACGGCAGCACCTATGTTGTGCCCCGCAACCCCGAGGACAAGTCGCTGCGGTAAAGCCGCCGCGGGCCGCGCGCCCCGGCTGTGCTTTCCGGGGACTTTCGGGCGTCGGCAGCCATGCCTTTCACCGGCGTCGGGCGTAAAATAGGGTCACTGGCACCAGCACTTAACCACGGCCGTTCCCCGCGGTCCGGACGCTGGAGAGGGGGTGGGAATTATGGCACTTCCACTGAGGAAGGCTGCCCTGAGGCAGCACCTGCATCCGTCGTCATGGGCACGCTTCCTTTTCGGCCCTGCCTCGCGGGGGGATTACTCCGCACCGGTCGTTCACATGCATGACGACTTCGAGACAGCCTCTGAGGTCGAGCTCGCCGGTTTCGAAGTGGAGACCGACGCGCACGGACATCACTACGCTGTCCGGAAAGAAGACCTCCCGAAAGAGCAAGTCTGAGCAGCGCCCTGCGGGGGCACAACGAAGGGAGCGGCAGGCGCCGCTCCCTTCGTCAGTTAATTCCCGGGGATGAACCCCGGCGGGTGGCTCAGCGGCCGGTGCCGCCGTACACCGTCGCCTCATCATTGCTGTCCAGGTCGAAGGCCTTGTGGATGACCCGCACGGCGTCGTCGAGCAGGTCCGCGTGCGTGACGACCGAAATCCGGATCTCCGAGGTGGAGATCATGTTGATGTTAATCCCGGCCTCGGACAGCGCCGCGAAGAACCGTGCCGAGACGCCCGGGTGGGAACGCATGCCGGCGCCGATCAGCGAGAGCTTGCCGATCTTCTCGTTGTACTCGATGCTCTCGAAACCGATCCGGTCCTGCGCGGCGTGCAGGGCGGCCAGGGCGTCGGCGCCCTCGATGATCGGCAGCGTGAAGGAGATGTCGGTCCGGCCCGTGCCGTGGGTGGAAACGTTCTGGACGATCATGTCGATGTTCGAGTGCGCATCGGCGATAACCTGGAAGATCGCCGCAGCCTTGCCGGGGATATCGGGAACCCCGACAACCGTGACCTTGGCTTCGGAACGGTCGTGTGCAACACCGGAGATGATTGGCTGCTCCAAGGCAACTCCCTCTTGGGTAGTGATCTTGTCGTTCGGGCTGGGCATGACCCAGGTGCCTTCGTTCTGGCTGAATGAAGAACGGACATGCAGCGGCACGCCGAAACGGCGGGCGTACTCGACGCAGCGCAGGTGCAGGATCTTGGCGCCGGACGCCGCCAGTTCAAGCATTTCCTCGCTGGAGATTCGGTCGATCTTGCGGGCGGACGCTACGACGCGCGGATCGGCGGTGTAGATCCCGTCGACGTCCGTGAAGATCTCGCACACGTCCGCGTCGAGGGCGGCGGCCAGCGCCACTGCCGTCGTGTCCGAGCCGCCGCGGCCGAGTGTGGTGATTTCGTTGGTGGTGCGGCTCATGCCCTGGAAGCCCGCGACGATCGCGATATGGCCCTTGTCCAGGGCGGTCCGGATGCGGTGCGGATCGACGTCGATGATCCGGGCCTTGCCATGGATGCCGTCGGTGATCATGCCGGCCTGGGAGCCGGTGAACGACTGGGCCGAGGCGCCGAACTTGTTGATGGCCATGGCCAGCAGGGCCATCGAGATGCGTTCGCCGGCGGAGAGGAGCATGTCCATTTCCCGGGCCGGCGCGGAATCGGTGACCTGCGCGGCGAGGTCGAGGAGCTCATCGGTCGTGTCACCCATGGCGGAGACGACCACCACCACTTCATCGCCGGCGTTCTGGGCATCCACGATCCGCCGGGCCACGCGCTTTATGCCTTCGGCATCCGCCACGGAGGAACCGCCGAACTTCTTCACCACAAGGTGTTTCGTTGTGGCGGCAGAGGCCGGCAGGTCCTGTGGCTGCGGTCCGGGGTGGACTTCGGTAGTGGGCAAACTCATGCGCGCACTCTCACTCGATTGTCGGGGTCTGTGCCAAGCAACCAAACGGCGCGACGGCGTGACTTCTTCCCCCAGTTTATCGCCGGGACGCCTAGGTTGCTGAATTGTGACCGCATGCCAGACAGCCTGCTCCAGTTTCCGCTGGACAAGCCCCCCGTTGCGGGGCCGGAGAGGGCATGTCCTGCGGCCTTTGCGGACATGCCCACCCCTGCGGCTGGGGGATGGGCATAGTGGCCTTATGTCCAACCGCGTGCACGGCGGCCGGGCATGTCCACCCGGTGGTGAGGCGCGACGGCGGCAATCACCGAAGCGCTCTGCGCAGCCGCTAGCTCAGGGCGTTGCGCCGGCCTTCGAAGGCGCGGCCGAGGGTGACCTCGTCGGCGTATTCGAGGTCACCGCCCACGGGCAGGCCTGATGCCAGCCGTGTGACGGCGATGCCAATCGACTTGAGCATGCGGGCCAGGTACGTGGCCGTGGCCTCGCCTTCCAGGTTGGGGTCGGTGGCGATGATGATTTCCTGGATGGCGCCGTCGTTGAGCCGGGTGAGGAGTTCCCGGATCCTGAGTTGCTCGGGGCCGATGCCCGCAATGGGATTGATGGCCCCGCCCAGCACGTGATATCGGCCCCGGAAGGAGCGGGTGCGCTCCACCGCGAGGACGTCTTTGGATTCCTCGACAACGCAGATGATCGATGGGTCCCGGCGCGGGTCGCGGCAGATATTGCACAGCTCCTGCTCCGTGACGTTGCCGCAGACCGTGCAGAATTTCACCCGCTCCTTGACGGTGGTGATGGCGTCCGCGAGCCGTTTCATGTCCTGCGGGTCGGCCTCGAGGATATGGAAGGCCAGTCGCTGGGCAGACTTGGGCCCCACGCCGGGAAGGCGTCCGAGCTCGTCGATCAGCTCTTGAACTGCACCTTCGTACACTGTTTCCTCGTTCGTTTGGGGTGGTGGCAGGCCAGGGGCCCGGCGGGGCGGCTAGAAGCGCGGAGGCAGCGGGCTTCCGTCCAGAGACCGCTCTTCAACAAGTTTGGCGCCCAGGATGCGTTCGACGGCGGCCCGTCCGAAGACGCCCGATTCCTCGATCGTCTCGTCATCCGCGCTGGGGATGTCCTGGACATAAGTGGTGGTGGCGGCCGCGGCCCGGGCCGGAGCCTTGGCGCGTCCGGCCTCGGCTTCCGGGCTGTTGGAAAGCCGCTGATAGAGGCTTTGCCGGCCCGGCGAGGGCGGCGCATCCGGGGATGCGGGGGCCGCGGCCGGTGCGGCTGCGGGTGCTGCGGGCGGGGCCATAGACATGCCGCTTGCTGAGCCCGGAGCTGTTGCGGCGCCAGCCGGCACCAGCTCCGCGGAATCTCCCCATCCGTTGGGCGAAGACCCGACCGGCTCATACGCCGCGGAAGCCGACACGGCGGCGGCGTAGTGCGGGACCTGGGCCGCCGCAGGTTCGTAGTGCGGCGGCTCCGGCTCCGGCTCGGGCTCTGGAGCCACGGACTTTTCGGGCGCGTAGCTTCCGACGTTGGAGTCAGTGCCGATTGTCCAGATGCCGGGGGCCCGCTCGACGGCGCGGGCCCACGGGTCGTTGGCGGTGTCCGGCGTCGGAGGGGCCGGAGTGGCGGCATCTGGCGTCGTGGCTGCAGCGCCGGAACGTTCCGGCGAGGCGGAGACCTTGCGGGCGGGTGCGGCGGACGGCCGGGCGGCCCGTGCCACGGATGGAACCGCAACTGGGGCCGCGGGCTCCCAGTCCATGGGCGGTTCCTCGTCCAGCGGAGGGGCGTCCTCGTCGCGCGGCGGTCCCCAGTCATCGTCGGGGTAGGCATAGGATCCGGCGGCCTCCGGGGACTCGCCCGGCAGTTCGCTTGAAGCCGCGGCTGCCGGCACAGAAGCCGGCGATTCCCCGGGGGTTGCAGCTGCCGGAATGGGCGCCGGCGCCGCGGAATGGGGTGCGGAAGCGGGTGTCTGGACCGGCGCGGCCGGAGTGGCGGGAGTCTGGACCGGCGCGGTCGGAGTGGAGGGTGTCTGGACCGGCGCTGCCGGAGTGGCGGGACCAGTTGCGGGGGCCACCGCAGCACGCGCAGGCCCCGTCCCAGCCGGGACTCCTTGAGCTGGCCCGGAGGGGGCCGGGGCAGCGGCCGGGGGCAGGCCCCAGTCCGCGTCGGCGGACGTGGCCGGGACGTCCCGGCTAACGGGTGCTTTTGGGTTTGGCTCAGAGCTCGCTGCGCTGTTGCTTCCGCTGGCGACTGCATTGATCTGGCATTCGATGCCGATGGTCTTGTGGATAGCCTGCCGCAGGTTCTCGGAGTGATCGGCCCGGCCGAACGCGCCGGCCAGTCCGGAGGTGGTGAAGGCGAGCGTCAGGACATGGTCTTCAAAGTGGCCCACCTGGGCATTCGGCTCGACGAGGGCCCAGGTGCTCCGCTTTATTTTCGTCAGCGTCTGCAGGATCTCCGGCCAGGCGCGGCGGAGCACTTCGACGTCGGGCCCGGATCCGGTGGCCGGGGCGCGCACGGCTGAAGGACCCGCCGGGGCCGGCTGGTTCTGGGCCGGTGCGGAAAGGGCTGCTGCGGCTGGTTCCGGGCTGGGCGGGACCGGGCCGGGGGGTGCCGCGGCCGCTGGCTGCGTCGGCGCGGATGCCTGGGGTGCAGGGGCCCTCCCGGCAGAAGCACCGTTGACCGCAGCGGTCTCGTCGACAGGCCAGTCGCCGGTACTGACTCGCGGCGGGGTGAGTGTTTCTTTGGCCGGTTCGGCACCTCGCCCAGGGGCCACGGCAGCCGCGGAGGCAGGAGCTGTACCTGCAGTTGCAGGTACAGGGGCTACCGGTACCGGGGCGGCGGCAGCGAGAGCGGCTGCGGCCGGGCCAGTGGGTGCCTGGGCCGTGGGTGCGGAAACGGCGGGCGCCGCGGCGGGAGCCCCGACGTCGTTCCCGGCATAATTCAGGCGGCGTTCCACCCTGTCGATCCGGGCAGCAATGCCGCGCTCGGTCTGCTCGGAGGAAGGCAGCAGGATGCGGGCGCACAGCAGCTCCAGATGCAGCCGCGGCGACGTGGCGCCGGTCATCTCGGTGAGGGCCGTGTTGGTAACGTCCGCCGCGCGGGACAGCTCGGCCGCGCCCAGATTGTGGGCCTGGTTCTGCAAACGCGCGATCTGGTCCGCGGGCATGCCGCGGAGGATCGACTGGGCGCTCTCCGGCATGGCCTGGACGATGATGAGGTCTCGGAAGCGCTCGAGCAGGTCCTCCACAAAACGGCGGGGGTCATGCCCGGTCTGGATGACACGGTCCACCGCCCGGAACACCGTGGCGGCATCGGACGCTGCGACGGCCTCGACGACGTCGTCAAGTAGGGACGCGTGGGTGTAGCCCAGCAGTGCGACGGCGAGTTCGTAATTCAGGCCGGTTGGTCCGGCGCCCGCCATGAGCTGGTCCAGGACGGAGAGCGAGTCCCGCACCGAACCGCCGCCGGCGCGGATGACGAGCGAGAGCACGCCGGGCGCCACGGCGACGTTCTCCTGCGTGCAGAGCAGCTCGAGGTAGGCCATTAGCGGCTCCGGTGGAACGAGCCGGAACGGGTAATGGTGCGTGCGGGAGCGGATGGTGCCGATGACCTTGTCCGGCTCCGTGGTGGCGAAGATGAACTTGATGTGTTCCGGCGGCTCTTCAACGATCTTGAGCAGGGCGTTGAAGCCGGCCGAAGTGACCATGTGGGCTTCGTCGATAATGAAGATCTTGTAGCGGTCGCGGACGGGGGCATAGGTGGCCCGTTCGCGCAGGTCACGGGCGTCGTCGACGCCGCCGTGGCTGGCAGCGTCAATTTCGATGACGTCGAGGGATCCGGAGCCACCGCGTGCGAGTTCAACGCAGCTGGGGCACTTGCCGCAGGGGGTGTCCGTGGGCCCCTCGGCGCAGTTCAGGCACCGGGCCAGGATGCGCGCAGAGGTGGTTTTTCCGCAGCCGCGGGGGCCCGAAAAGAGGTATGCGTGGTTGACGCGGTTCTTGCGCAGGGCCGTCATCAGCGGCTCGGTGACGTGTTCCTGCCCGATAACGTCCGCGAACGAATCTGGGCGGTATCTGCGGTAAAGGGCGGTTGTAACAGTCACAGATAAACCCTACCAATCGGCACAGACATAAAAGACCCCTCATGCACCCGCCAGAGCCCATTTACCCTTGCTACCTTCCGGTCCTGGGGGAGTTCAACAGGATGACGCCACATGAGGGGCCGTCAGCAAGTTTACCCGACGTTTGAGTGTGCCCCGAATCGCGCACCCCGCACCCGGGAAATCCCGCGGGACATGCCCATTTTTCGCGGCCGGGAGCGGGCACATTGGCGCTATGTCCACTTGCCGCGGTCAGCGTGGGGCAAGCCCGCCGGGGCGGGGTCCGCGGGGCCAATTGGGCGATGCCGGGAAACTCAGGTAGTCTAGTATCTGCTTTTGATTCAGAAGCTACTGGAGAATTCGCCTAGCGGCCTATGGCGCACGCCTGGAACGCGTGTTGGGTTAACGCCCTCGGGGGTTCAAATCCCCCATTCTCCGCGGTTGGCCCCGGTCCCTAGGACCGGGGCCTTTTTGTGTCACGAGGATTCCCCGCGGTCAGAGTGGTTTGTAGGACCAAAAGCGGGTACATCCGCGGCGTGTCAAGTCCTTCCTGCCCACCCTTCCCTTGCCCACAGACCTTCCTCCGCGGTGGCCCCATGGGAATCATTCTTGGCTGAGACCGAGGTGCCGAGCGTCGCTTCTTCCGGCATACGTTACGTTATTTTGGACTAGGAAGACCTCTCTTGCCCCAACAGTTCGACTCCGGGCTCTTC
>DATITT010000091.1:0-11681 GCA_035467435.1 Arthrobacter sp.
GCTCAGCGCCTCGTCTCGTACCTGGTCAGGACCACGCCGCCGGGAAACGTCCGCGTCTCCACCAGGTTCAGGTTCACCCAGCTGTCCAGCGCAGTGAAGAACGGTGTGCCGCCGCCCACCAGGACCGGATGGGTGGCCAGCACGTATTCGTCGATCAGCCCGGCCCG
Source organism: Arthrobacter sp. (assembly GCA_035467435.1). Classification (GTDB taxonomy): domain Bacteria; phylum Actinomycetota; class Actinomycetes; order Actinomycetales; family Micrococcaceae; genus Arthrobacter. The sequence continues at coordinate 168 of DATITT010000091.1, forward strand.
CATGGCCGCCCCGGCGAGCGTTGCGCCACCGACGCTCATCGGGCCGCCGTCCCCGGCCTTGAGCCGGGTGATCTCGGCGATCGCGTCACCGGTGACCAGGCGGGTGTTCCAGTCGACCTGGTCGATCGTCGAGGAGAACACCACCTTCGGCGTGTCCCGCCAGTTCCGCGCGAACTCGATCTCCGCCGGGGTGGCGTTGGGCTGCTGGTCGCCGGTCGGCCAGTAGGAACTCATGGTCTCCCACAGCTTGCGGCCGTACAGCGACAGGCCGCTCGCCCGCTCCTGGTCGAGCCACCACCGGAAGAGTTCGTCGCTCGGCCCGCCCCAGCCGATGTCATCGCCGGCCGCGGCGATGTAGCCGTCCAGGGTCAGGTTCATGCCGTAGATCAGTTTCCGCACGGCGCCAGCCTTCCGTTTCGTAGTGGTCGAGGGCGTCATTGAACTCTGTCGTCCCGCATATGATCGGCAGCGTCCTGTCCCTCATGGAGCCACCGTAACTGCCCATGATCTGGATGCCATAGCCTTCGGTCGGCGTTTCAACTGAGCTGCCGGTGAAGGATCCTCATGAGAGACAATCCCGCTGCGGCAGATCTGTCCCGGTGGACGTTCCGCCAGAGGGACGATTTCAGCGGCCGGACCGGAATCTCCACCTCTGCGGGCTTGATTCAAGACACTAACCGGCACGTGGCCGACTACCCGGAGATCCACGTCGATGGGGAACTGATGCCGATCCCCTACCGCATGCACTACTCCTGGCCCGACGAGGACGTGACTCTCCACCTCACCTCGGATCAACGTCTCGTCCCGGCCTGTTGGATGTCACGGCACCACGCTCGGCGGGTACGGCAAAGAGCGCTCGCCCTGATCCTCGCCTCGAACGTCCCCTGGACCGCCCCTTTCGTGGTTCAACTGTGCGGCGAGGATGTCATCGAGTTGGGGGAGGAACCGATCAGGAAGGACACCATGGCCGCCACGCAGCAGAGCTCGGCGAAGCCCCGCACGCCCCGGCCCCGGCCCCGTGCTCAGGACAGCCCGACGTAGGTGGCCGAATATCCGAAGCCGACGACGTCGTCGCGGCCGTCTCCGTTGACGTCCCCGAGCAGGCGCGGGAACCGTGCCGGGTCCCAGCCGGCCGCCCAGCCGAAGGAGGTGGACTTCAGCTCGGGCCCGAACAGGAAGTTGTCGTCCCCGTAGGCCACAAGCACGCCCGCGTTGCCGAAGCCGACCACGTCCAGGATCCCGTCGCCGTTGATGTCCGCGAGCTCCCGGGGGTGCCGGTCGGTGCGCCAACCCTGCGCGACGCCGAAGGCGGCGAGCTCGAGGGTGACAGGGAGGTACTTCGGCTCGCCCGGGTCGTAGGGCCGGGAGTAGGCGGCGAGGACTCCGCTGTGGCCGAAGCCGACGACGTCCGGGAGAAGGTGACCGCTGACGTTGCCGACGTCCCGGGGGTGCTGGTCGACGCGCCACCCCTGGGCGTACCCGAAGTCGCGGATCTCCAGCGCGGGCTGGGTGAACGTGTCCCCGAGCGCCGAGAAGTAGGAGACGTACGTGCCGGCGTCGCCGAAGCCGACGATGTCGGCCGTGCCGTTGCCGTCCATGTCGGCGAGCATCCGCGGGTGCTTGTCGACCCGCCAGCCGCGGTCCCAGCCGTAGTTGTCGATCCGCTTGCCGGTGCCGTCGAAGGTGCGGTCCGCCCGGCCGTGGGAGATGGTCACGCCGGAGTACCCGAAGCCGACGATGTCCGCCGTTCCGTTCCCGGAGAGGTCGGCCAGCTCGCGGACGTGCTGGTCGACCCGCCAGCCCTGGTTCCAGCCGAATTCGCGGACCTTGAGCTGCGGCGCGGTGAAGCTGCCGTCGGGCTGCGCGTAGGAGACGATCACGCCGGCGTTGCCGAAGCCGACGAGATCGGAGCGGCCGTCGCCGTCGACGTCGGCGACCGTCCGCGGGTGCCGGTCGGTGCGCCAGCCCTGCGCGGTGCCGAAGTCGCGGACCTTCAGCACCGGCGCGGCGAAGGTGCCGTTGGGCTGGCCGTGGGCGACGAAGACACCGGGGTCGCCAAAGGCCACGATGTCGGCGCGGCCGTCCCCGTTGACGTCGGCGAGTTCGCGCACGTGCTGGTCGACCCGCCAGCCGTCGACGTAGGAGAAGAACCCCTGGGTGGACACGGCGTGGGCCGGTCCGGCGAGGGCGATGCCGGTGGTGGCCAGCGCCGCCGCGGAGAGCCCGGTGAGCAGCCTGGCCGTCGGTGAGCGTTTCACGGTAGAACCCCCAGGTCCGAAGAGCGGAGAACTCTGTCCGGATCGCCGGACGGCGGGTGGGACGCCGATCGGCCCCCACCGACCGGCGACTGGCCGTGGGCTCGGCGGGGGTCCCGGGACCGTGGTCCACCGGTGACCGACTCCCGCCGAGCGGACGGAACTGCTGGTGGGACCAGTCTAGAGCCGTTCGTATGCGATCACTAAGGGTTCTCCGGACCGTGCCGAATCGTTATTCCGAGCTCCGCCCGGAGCCCCGGCGGTGGCGGCCAGCGAGACCTGCACGGACGCCAGGGTCAGCAGCGCGGTCTGCTGCCCCGGCGTGAGGTCCTTCCACCTGGTGCTCTTCCGGCAGGTGCTCCTTCTCGATCCGGTGCGCGTCATGGTCGTCCTCCCGACTTCGGAAAACGACAGTGGTGATGAACGGTGTCGGCTACCACGGCCTCAACATGGCGGCCACGGCGGTCGTGTTCGCCGTCGCCCTCCGCCCTGCCGGCCAGTACCGCAGCGTGCATGCGGGTCCCGGGCACCGGAGGGACCGGCTCCGGTTCAGTCCCGGACGGACCGGGCCAGGCCAAGGAGCCGGGCGAAGATGCCCTCGCCGTCGTCCGCGATGCCGTCGTGGTGGAAGTCAGCCGACTCCCAGACCTGCAGGCCCCGGACCGCCGCGGCCGTCTCGAGCGACAGTCCGCGGTCGACGTAGATGTCATCGGTGTAGACGGCAGCGGCCACCGGAACCGTATTGAGCGCGAGCCGTTGCGGATCGTAGAGCGGCGGCCAGTCGCCCTTCTCGGCGAGGCGGCCGGCAACGCCACGCAGCGGGCGGAGGGCGGGATCCTGCTCGAAGTACCAGGGATAGACCATCTCCCCGGTGAGCAGCGGCTCGGGGGCCTCCGGGGAGAACTCCGGGTGATCCTGCAGCACCCGCCAGGCGGCCCAATCCGTGGACTCGCCCTGGCCGTAGATGGATTCGTGCATCAGCGCGTACAAGGGGTTGCCGGACCGCGACACGAGGCCGCGGACCTGGTCGAGGAACGCGTCCGAGAGACGGTCCCCGCCGGGCGTGCCGACGAAGGCATCCTCCAGCAGATGGTGGAGGGCATCCATGCGGGTGTTGCCGCCCAGGAAGGAACCAACCATCTGGAAGCGTTCAACGGTGAGCCGTTCGCCGTCGGGCAGGAATTCCTCCGTCTCCCGCAGGTGCCGGGCAATCCGGGTGACCGCTGCGCGGTCCTCGGGGTACCGTCCGAAGTACTCGGCGTTGCGGGCCGCCACCTTCTGGAAGGTGGCCTGGTAGACCCGGTCCGCGGACCCTGAGAGGGGCGCGAGGCCGCCGGTGATGAGAGCTTCCCGCAGGCCCTCCGGCGCGAAGGAGAGATAGCTGAGGGCACAAAAGCCGCCGTAGCTCTGCCCGTAGATCGTCCACGGCCCGGAACCCAGCGCCCGCCGGATGGCCTCGGCGTCGGCGACGATCGCGTCCGCCCGGAAGTGAGCGAGGTAGCCCGCCTGGTCGGCGTCGTTGCCGCGCAGCGGCAGGGTGTTGCGGTCGACCGCGGAGGACAGGCCGGTGCCGCGCTGGTCCAGCATCAGGATGCGGAAGTCCTGGGCGGCCGCCTTGCTCCAGCCGCCGAGCGCCGGGAGACGGTTGCCGCGTCCGCCCGGGCCGCCCTGCAGGTACAGCAGCCACGGGAGCCGGGCGGCCTCGTCCTCGCTGTGGTCCGTGGAGACGTACTCGCGGGCAAAGACGGTGATGGTCTCGCCGGCCGGAGCGCCACCGCTGAAGTGGTCCAGGGGCACTTCGAAGTAGTGCTCCGCCGTGCGCATCCCGCGGTATTCATGCCGCGCCTTGACGGTGTGCGGGACAGTCGGCGGGGCAGCCTCCAGCAGCCTGGCGGCCCGGGACCCCGTCACAGCCAGGTCGAGGGGAAGGTCCGTCAGGGGCGTTCCAGCGGAGGGCAGGTCAGCCACGGGCCTGGGCTTTGTGCACGGACCCGAAGGCTTCCAGCGCCTCGCCGGTCAGCCGGAAGGTGGACCATTCCTCCATCGTGTTGGCCCCAAGCTTCTTGTAGAAACTGATGGAGGGCTCGTTCCAGTCCAGGACGCTCCACTCGACGCGGGCGTAGCCGCGGTCGACGGCGGTCGCGGCGAGATGCTGGAGGAGCGCCTTGCCGTGGCCTTCACCCCGGGCCTCGGGGCGCACGTACAGGTCCTCGAGGTAGATGCCGTGGACGCCTTCCCACGTGGAGTAGTTCAGGAACCAGAGGGCGAAGCCCCGGACCTCGCCGGACTCGTTCTCGGCCATCGCGGCGAACACCCGCGGGTGCTCGCCAAACAGGACCTCCGTGAGCATCTCCGGGGTGTTCCGGACGGCGTCCGGCTCCTTCTCGTAGATGGCCAGGTCATGGATCATCTGCAGGATTTCAGGGACATCGTTCGCCGTCGCGGGCCGGATTACACTCATTCCCCGAGTTTACTAGGGCCCGGCCGGCGTGGGATCCGGTCCGGCGCCGCCCTACAGCCGGTTCGCGTCCGTCACACGCACGACGGCGGTTCCGGTCTCGTCCGATGCCGCGAGGTCCACCTCCGCGGAGATGCCCCAGTCATGGTTGCCGGCCGGGTCCTCGAAGATCTGCCGGACTTTCCACCGGCCCGGCTCCTCCGTGATGATCAGCAGGCCCGGGCCGCGGGCGTCCGGGCCGGTGCCGATGTCGTCGTGTTCATCGAAGTAGTCATCCAGCACGTCCTCCCACCGTTCGGCGTCCCAGCCGGAACCGGCATCGAGGTCGCCGAGGGCCGTGGCGTCCTCGTCCGCGAAGAGCTCCACCCGGCGGAACATCTCATTGCGGACCATCACCCGGAAGGCGCGGACGTTGGAGGTCAGCGACGGCGGCGGGGGCGGGGGAGCGTCGTGCGGCGTCGGCGCCTTGCCGGAGGTCAGCTCCTCCCACTCATCGAGCAGGCTGGAGTCGACCTGGCGGACCAGCTCGCCGAGCCACGCGATGAGGTCCTCAAGGTCCTCGCGGAGGGCGTCCTGCGGTACGGTCTGCCGCAGGGCCTTGAAGCCGTCGGCGAGGTAGCGCAGCACGATGCCCTCGGAACGGGCCAGTCCGTAGAACTGGACGAACTCGCCGAAGTTCATCGCGCGTTCGTACATGTCCCGGACGATGGACTTGGGCGCGAGTTCGAAGTCGCCGATCCACGGCGCGGCCCGGCGGTAGACGTCGAACGCCTCGCCGAGGAGCTCCGCGAGCGGCTGCGGGTAGCTGACTTCGTCCAGCATGGCCATGCGCTGGTCGTAGTCGATGCCGTCGGCCTTCATCGCGGCGACCGCCTCGCCGCGCGCCTTCTTCAGCTGCGCGGACAGGATCTGCCGGGGCTTCTCCAGTGTGGATTCGATCACGGACACGACGTCGAGGGCGTACGACGGCGACTCCGGATCCAGCAGCTCCAGCGCCGCGAGGGCGAAGGGGGACAGCGGCTGGTTCAGGGCGAAGTTGGCCTGCAGGTGGACCGTCAGGCGGACGGCGCGGCCGTCCCGGCCCTGCTCCTCCGGGGGGATCCGCTCCACCACACCGGCGGCCAGGAGCTCCCGGTAAATGCCCAGGGCCTTCTTCATGAGCCGCAGCTGGGAAGAACGCGGCTCATGTTTCTCAGTCAGCAGGCGGCGGGCGGCCTTGAACGGATCGCCCGGGCGTTCCATCAGGTTCATCAGCATCGCGTGGGTCACGCTGAAGCTGGATGTCAGCGGATCCGGGGCCGACTCCACGAGGCGCTTGTAGGTCGGTTCGCCCCAGGACACAAAGCCCTCCGGCGGCTTCTTCTTGACCACCTGGCGGAGCTTCTTCTGGTCGTCGCCGAACTTCGCCGTGGCCTTGGCCATCGCCTTGACGTTTTCCGTGACATGTTCCGGGGCCTGCACGACGACGGTCCCGGCGGTGTCGTAACCGGCGCGGCCGGCGCGGCCGGCGATCTGGTGGAACTCCCGGGAGTTCAGCAGCCGGGTGCGGACGCCGTCGTACTTGCTCAGCGCCGTGAGCAGCACGGTGCGGATGGGGACGTTAATACCCACCCCGAGGGTGTCGGTACCGCAGATGACTTTGAGCAGCCCGGCCTGGGCGAGCTGCTCCACCAACCGGCGGTACTTGGGCAGCATGCCGGCATGGTGGACGCCGATGCCGTGCCGGACCAGCCGGTTGAGTGTCTTGCCGAAACCGGCGGCGAAGCGGAAGCCCGCGATCAGCTCGGCGATCTTGTCCTTCTCCTCGCGGGTGCAGACATTGACGCTCATCAGGTTCTGGGCCCGGTCGATCGCCTCCACCTGGCTGAAGTGCACCACGTAGACGGGCACCTGCTTCGTGGCGAGGAGTTCCTCCAGCGTCTCGTGGACGGGCGTCTGCTCGTAGTAGTAGTGCAGCGGGATGGGCCGCTCCACCGAACTGACGGTCGTCGTCGGGCGGCCGGTCAGCTCGGTGATGCCGGCTTCGAACCGGCTCACGTCGCCGAGGGTGGCGGACATCAGCAGGAACTGCGCCTGGGGGAGTTCCAGCAGCGGGACCTGCCAGGCCCAGCCGCGCTGCGGGTCGGAATAGAAGTGGAACTCGTCCATGATGACGGCGCCGAGCTCCGCGGCGGCGCCTTCACGGAGGGCAATGTTGGCCAGGATTTCCGCCGTGCAGCAGATGATCGGGGCGTCCTGGTTGACGCCGGAATCGCCGGTGATCATGCCCACGTTCTCGGCGCCGAAGATCTCGCACAGGGCGAAGAACTTCTCCGAGACGAGGGCCTTGATCGGTGCGGTGTAGTAACTGCGCTGCCCGCGGGCCATGGCCTGGAAGTGCACAGCGATCGCGACAAGGGACTTCCCGGATCCGGTGGGGGTTGCCAGGATGACATTGGCGCCGGCGGCAAGCTCCATGACGGCCTCGTCCTGGGCGGTGTACAGGGCCAGCCCGCGGGTTTCCGTCCACTCGACAAAGCGGGTGTAGAGCTCGTCCGGGTCCAGGCCGGCCCGGCCTGGGACTCGGGCGGCCGGGGCGGGGAGCTGATCAACAAGTTTCATTGCTCACCAGCTTAGTGGCCGGAGCCGCGGCGTCCGCGCTGTACCCCAACGGCGCCCCCGGGCCGGCGCGATCGGGCCGCGCGCCTCCTAGGCTGCCGTTCCGGCCGGGGTTAGGCTTCGGACGTTGCATCGTTCGCCGGTGAGTGGAGGAAAGCAGTGAAATGGGATCCCGCCAAGTACGTGCAGTTCGGGGACTACCGGGACAGGCCGTACTTTGACCTGACGGCCCGGGTCCACGCGGACGCTCCCCGTTCCGTCGTCGACCTCGGCTGCGGTCCAGGGAACCTGACGGCCACCCTCGCCGAGCGCTGGCCCCAGGCCAGGGTCACAGGCCTGGACTCCTCGGCGGAAATGCTGGCCCGGTCTGTCAGCTATGCGGAGCAGCTGCCCAACCTCTCCTTCGGCGAGGCGGATATTGCCGGCTGGATGCCTTCCGGGGACACCGACGTCGTCGTCACCAACGCCGCCCTGCAGTGGGTTCCGGGCCACCGGGATATGCTGGCCCGCTGGCTCGCAGCGCTCCGGCCCGGCGCGTGGTTCGCGCTGCAGGTCCCCGGCAACTTCAACTCGCCCTCGCACACGCTGATGCGGGGGCTGGCGGAGTCCGCGGCGTGGGCGGGTCAGCTCGCCGGGGTGCTGCGCCACGATGACGTCGTCGGCGAGCCGGACGACTACCTGGCCATCATGCTCGACGCCGGCTGCGACGCGGACGCGTGGGAGACGACGTACTTCCAGCTCCTCCCCGGCGCGAACCCCGTCCTCGAATGGGTCCGCGGCACCGGACTCCGGCCCGTGCTCGCGGCCCTGTCCGCCGCGGACGCCCGGGAGTTCGAAACCGAATACTCGGCCTTGCTGGCAGAGGCCTACCCTGCCGGGCCGTATGGCACCGTGTTCCCGTTCCGGCGGATCTTCGCCGTGGCCCGCAAGCGGGACTGATCCGCAGCCGGGATTTCCGGACCGGCGGACAGCCCGGACAGTGTATGACAACGGAGCACCGTGCAAGAGTGCCTACAATGTCGAGGCAGCGCGGGGGCGGCTGCCTTGGTCGATCCGGATCCGTGCCCTGATCTAGCGATGGAGGTTCAGTGCTTATTGGCCTGATGGGCCGGCTGTTGGCCGCCCACAAAGGGACCGTGCTGGCCATCGTGGTCCTGCAGCTCGTGCAGACGACTGCGAACCTCCTCCTCCCGACCCTGAACGCGGCCATCATTGACAACGGAATCATCGGCGGGAACGTCCCGGAGATCCTGAGCCTGGGTTCCTGGATGGCCGCGGTCGCCTGCGTGCAGGTGGCGGCGGCCATCACCGCCGGGTACCTGGGCGCTGTCGTGGCGATGGAGCTCGGCCGGAAACTGCGCGAAGAGCTGTTTGCCAAGGTCCAGTCCATGTCCTCCCAGGAAGTCGGCGGCTTCGGAGCCGCCAGCCTGGTCACGAGGGCAACCAACGACGTCGCGCAGATCCAGAACCTTCTGGTCCTCGTGTTCACGATGCTGGTCGCAGCACCCGCCATCTTCATCGGCGGCATCGTGCTGGCCGTGCACCAGGACATCGCCCTGTCCGGCATCGTCGTCGCGGTCATTCCCGTGCTCGCGGTCATCATGGTCCTGATCGTGCGCCGCCTGGTCCCGCTCTACCGGCAGGGCCAGGAACTCATCGACCGGATCAGCCGGGTGCTGCGTGAGCAGATCATCGGCGCCAACGTCATCCGGGGGTTTGTCCGCCAGGGGCACGAGATGAGGCGCTTCGACGGGGCCAACAAGGACCTGACCCGGAACAACCTGCGGTCCGCGCTGCTGGTCGCGGGAATGATGCCGCTGATCATGTTCGTCGTCAATCTGTCCTCTGTCGGTGTGGTCTGGTTTGGCGGGCACCGGATCCAGTCCGGCGAGATGCGGCTGGGCGCGCTCACGGCGTTCATCGCCTACATCCTGCAGATCCTGATCGCGATCATGATGGCGATGTATGTCTTTATGACGGCACCCCGCGCGGCTGCCTGCGCGGAAAGAATCGAGGCGGTCCTCGACACGGCGCCGGCGATTACGGATGGCCCGGGCGGAGCGGCACCCGAGGGCAATGCCGTGGAGTTCCGCAACGTGTCCTTCGCGTACCCGGGCGCCGAGGCCCCGGTCCTCGACGGCGTCAGCTTCACGGCCGCTCCCGGGGCGGTCACAGCAGTCATCGGCGCCACCGGCAGCGGCAAGACCACCCTGCTGAACCTGCTGCCCAGGTTCCTGGAGGCCACCGAGGGGGAGATCAGCATCGGCGGAAGCGACGTGCGCGGCCTGCCCCTGGCAACGCTGCGGAGCCTGATCGCCGTCGTTCCCCAGCATTCCTACTTGTTCTCCGGAACGCTCGCCACGAACCTGAGGATGGCGGCGCCGGCGGCGACTGACGCGGATCTCTGGCGGGTACTGGACACCGCGCAGGCGGACGAGTTCGTCCGGAAGCTGCCGCAGGGCCTGGAAGCGCCGGTGAGCCAGGGCGGCACGAATTTCTCCGGCGGTCAGCGGCAGCGCCTCTGCATCGCGCGCGCGCTGCTCCGCCCGGCCCCCGTATACCTGTTCGACGACAGCTTCTCGGCGCTGGATTACGGCACCGACTACCGGCTCCGCGAGGCGATGGCGCCGCTGCTCCGTGCGGCCACCGTCCTGGTCGTCGCCGAAAGGGTCGCGACGATCGTGGACGCCGGACTGATCCTGGTCCTTGAGGACGGCCGGGTCGTGGCGCAGGGAACCCATCACCAGCTGATGGAGTCCTCGCCGAGCTACCAGGAAATCGCGGCTTCGCAGCTCATCCTGGAGGAAACCCAGTGACCCCCGAACCGGTGGCCGACGTCGGGACCGCCGCCCCCGCTGCAGGGACCGACGCCGGGACCGACGCCCGGGACCAGTCCCTGGTGGACGCGCCCGCCGGCGGCCGCAACGAGTCCCTGCCGGTGGCGTCCCTCGAGGACACCGGGAAAGGCGGCCGGCTCCGCTGGCGCACGGCGGGACGGCTGCTCGGACTGCTGCGGCCGTCGAAGTGGCGGATGGTCGGTGTCATCGCCGCCACCTGCGCCTTTGTGGTGCTGAATGTCGCGGCGCCGAAAATCCTGGGCGACGCCACCGACGTCGTCGTTGAAGGCGTGGTCGGCGGATCCTTCGACCAGGAAAAACTGGGTGCGCTGCTGGCGGCGGTGGCTGTCATGTATCTGGGGGCTTCCGTCTTCAGCTGGATCCAGGGAGCCCTGACGGCCGTGGCGGTGCAGCGCCTGGGCTACGGGCTGCGGGCCTCGGTGGAGGAGAAACTGCACGTCCTGCCGTCCAGCCACTTTGACGTCCAGCACCGCGGGGACGTGCTGAGCCGCGCCACGAATGACGTCGACAACATCGCCCAGGCCCTCAACCAGCTGCTCAACCAGCTGATCCTGTCGCTGCTGATGCTCTCCGGGGCACTGGCCATGATGCTGTGGCTCTCCCCGGTCCTGGCCGTGATCGCGCTGGTCTCCGTCCCGGTCTCCACCCTCATCACCGTCCTGGTGGCCCGGAAATCCCAGCCCCATTTCACCGAGCAGTGGGACAGCACGGGCGAGCTGCACGCACAGCTGGAGGAGTTCTTCACCGGCCACGAGGTCATCAAGGCTTTCGGACGGCAGGAGGTGGCTGCGGCCAGCTTCAAGGACGGCAACGACAAGCTGTGCCGGGCCAGTGCCCGTGCCCAGTACCTGTCCGGGGTCGTGCAGCCCCTCATGGTCCTGGTGTCCAATCTCAACTACATCGCGGTTGCCGTCGTCGGGGCTCTCCAGGTCCTGTCCGGCGCCCTGACCCTCGGCGGCCTCCAGGCCTTCTTCCAGTTCAGCCGGCTCTTCAGCCAGCCGATGGGGCAGATTGGCGGCATGCTGACCCTCATACAGTCCTGCCTCGTGTCGGCCGGGCGGGTTTTTGAACTCCTCGACGCCCCGGAAATCCCGCCGGAACCTGCCCCGGGTGCCGCAGCGGGCACGGCGGCGGGTTCAGCGGCGGCCCCCACGGTGACATCCGCCACCAGGCATGCCGGGACCGGAGTTCCAGCGTCCGACGCCGCCGGCCGGGTCACGTTTGAGCGCGTCACCTTCGGCTACCGCCCCGGCTCGCCCGTGGTCCAGGACCTGTCCTTTGCCGTGGAGCCGGGGCAGACCGTGGCGATCGTCGGGCACACCGGCGCCGGCAAGACCACCGTGGT
>DATITT010000092.1:0-5834 GCA_035467435.1 Arthrobacter sp.
CGTCACCGCGGAAATACCGCGGGACACCCCGTAAAGGTCGATGCTCAACGGAATCGCGGCCACCAGGGAGGTGGTCTTGAGCATCGAGATCACCTCGTTGCCGGTGGGCGGAATGATGATCTTCATCGCCTGCGGGACCACAACGAACCGCATGGTCTGCCCCCAGGACATGGCCAGCGCCGTCGAGGCTTCCTCCTGGCCCTCGTCCACGGACAACAGCCCCGCACGCACGATTTCGGACATGTAGGCGGCTTCGTTCAGTGCCAGCCCGATCACGGCGGTGATAAAGAGGTTGGTGAAGACCTCATTCGGGATGGTGACCCACGGCTCCGTAAACGGAATGCCGAAGGTGAAGACCGGATAGATCAGGGACACGATGCCCCAGAAGACCAGCTGCACGTAGACCGGGGTTCCCCGGAAGATCCAGATGTACAGCCAGGCGATGCTCTTCAGCACCGGGTTCGGCGAGAGCCGCATGATGGCCAGCAGCAGGCCGATGACAATCGCGCCGATCATGGCGTAGACGGTCAGCCACAGCGTCACCCACGCAGCCTGGCTGATCCGGCGGTCGAAGAGGTACTTGCCCACGTCCGGCCAGCCATAGTCCGAGCGCTGGGCGGCATCCAGCACAAAGACCGCCAGGCCGAGGACGAGGAGCACCGCCACCACGTTCCGCCAGGGGTGGCGCAGCGGGATGGCGACAATCGCCTCCGGCGGCGCATCGTCGTCGTGCCGTCCCCTGCGGGCCCGCGGCGTCCGGCCGGACTCCCCGGCCCTGCCGGGTTCCGCCTCAATCATCTTGCCGGATTCCGGCTCGCTCATCTGCTATTACCCTTTGGAAGCGACGTTGATTTCCGCCGTCTCGACGCCGCCGGCTTCCACGCCCCACTTGGACAGGATCTTGGTGTACGTGCCGTCGTCGATCAGCGTCTGGAGCGCCTTCTGCAGGACCGGCGTGAATTCGCTGTCCTTGGCCACGGGCATCCCGTACGGTGCCACTTCGAAGGCGTCGCCGGCGGTCTCCAGCTTGCCTTCGGTCTTGGAGATCGCGAAGAGGGTCACCGGCGAATCGGCACTCATCGCGTCCACCTGTCCCACCACCAGGGCGTTCGTGGCCTGGTCCTGGGCGTCGTACTTGAAGATGGTGATGGCGGGCTTGCCGGCGTCGGTGCAGGCCTTCGACTTGGCCGGCACCTCGTGCGTGTCCTGGTAAGTGAGGGCCTGGACGGCGACCTTGAGCCCGCAGGCGTTCTCGGGGTCCACGGTCTTGCCCTTAGGGGCGGCCCACTGGATGCCGGCGGAGTAGTAGTTGACGAAATCAACCTGCTGTTCGCGCTCCACGGTGTCGGTGAAGGAGGACACACCGAAGTCGTCCTTGCCTGCCCTCACTGCCGGAAGAATGTTGTCAAAGGTGCCGATGTCGAAGTTGACCTCCAGGCCCAGGACCTGCCCCAGGGCGTTGGTGAGGTCCACGGCCCAGCCGGCCGGATCACCGTTGTCGTCCTTGAACTCGTTCGGCGGGTAGTTGTTGGCCATGCCGACGTTGAGGACACCCGCGGCCTTGATCTTCTCCGGAAGCGATGCCGCGAGGGCTTCGTTCTTCTGCACGGTTATGGCGTCAGCGCTTCCGGATGTGCCAGGCGTTGCGGCCGGTGCGCTGTTATCGACGCAGCCGGAGAGTGCGAGTGCTGTGGCTATGGTGAGAACGGGGAGGACGTATCGGGTGCGCATGGCTTCCTTAGCTGTTCAGGGATTCTTCGGACTTCCGCGACGCTGCGGGAAGGCACGGTGTGCTGGATATGGAATTGGTCAATGTATGGAGCCTGGGGCTGTTGTTTCGAGGACTTCCGGGGAATGACGGATATCGCGCAGGATTTCCCCGCCCCGCGCTTTCAATTCGGGAATGCTGGAAACGCCCACTAACGTCATGGTACGCCGGAGTTCGTCCGCGAAGATCTCAATGATGCGCCCGACGCCGGGCGAGCCCGCCGCCACCAGTCCGTACAGGTAGGCCCTGCCGATCGAGCAGGCATCCGCACCCAGCGCCAGCGCTTTGAGGATGTCGCTGCCCCGGCGGATTCCCGAGTCCACATAGATCTCGATTGAATCGCCCACCCGCTGCCGGGATTCCTGCAGCACGTCCATCGGACTCAACATGTGGTCCAGCTGGCGGCCGCCGTGGTTGCTCAGCTGGACGGCGTCCAGGCCCATCCGGGCGGCCTTTTCGACGTCGGCCGGGTTGACGCAGCCTTTGAGCACGATCCTGCCGTGCCAGGCCTGCCGCAACGCTTCCAGTTCCTTCCACCCGCTGGTCGCATCCGAATGGCCAAGGATGTGCTGCCACATCGACGGGGTGACCGTGGAGGAAGCCGCGGCACTGCGCGGGTCCAGGTTCGGGAAGCTGATGCCGTCCGACTTCAGGAAGTTGATCCACCAGGACGGCCGGCGGGCGATGTCCGCGATGGTTGAAAGCGTCAGTGCCGGCGGGGCGGTGAAGCCGTTCTGGAGGTCCCGTTCCCTGGCGCCGAGGGCCCGCGTGTCGACGCCGACAATCAGGGTGTTGAATCCGGCGGTTTCGCAGCGCGCCAGTTTGTCGTTCAAAACCTGGGCGTCGGAGGTGAGCCCGAAGTTGAACCAGCGGTCGAGGTTCGGGTGGCTCTGCGCAATGGTTTCCATCGACACGGTGCTGAGTCCGGCCAGCCCGTAGGGGATCCGGGCCCGGTCGGCGGCGGCCGCGACGGCCAGCTCGCCCTCGGGATGGAACAGCCGGGTTGCCCCGGTGGGGGTCAACGTCAGGGGCAGGGCGCTGCTTTTCCCGAGCAGCGTCGTGCTGGTGTCGGGTCCGGAGACCGGGCCCCAGCTGGGCATAAGCGCCCAGGAATCGAAGACGGCGCGGTTGCGGCGGAGCGTCACTTCGTCTTCAGAGCCGCCGTCGAGGTAGTCAAAAATCCCGGCCGGCAGGACCCGCTGTGCCGATTTCCGGTCTTCCTCCACATTGAAAGCGTTGGCCAGGACCCGGCGCCGGCGTGAGAGGACCGGCGCTTTGACCTGGATGAGCTGCCTGGCGTCGCTGATTTTCAAGGAGGGCCTTTCCTGTTGCTGTCCTGCGTTATGGTTCAGCGTAGGCGCTTCAGCGCCAAGGTCCGGGAGCTCAGCGATGCCGGGTACGTGGCCATTGTCTACAAAGCCAACGGCAGCTCGGACAAGGCCTTGCGGGCCGCCGCCCGCGACTCGGGGATGGCTCTCTTCCGGGCCTCGGACTCGGTGCCGTGGAAGCCTCCAAGTCCCTGGACGTGCACGTCAACACGGTCCGCTACCGCCTGTCCCGCGTGGAGCCCCTCTTCGGCATCGACCTCGACGATCCCGAGACGCGCCTGCTGGTCTGGCTGCAGCTGTGGGCGAGGCGCAACTAGATCCTTACAGTGATTGAGGCTGGATCGGGGTCTTTCCTATAGGTCAACCAGCCCACCTCAGGAGTTCAGGAGGGAATCGACCGTCCCGTCGGCGATGTCGTTCGCCCGATGACGAACCAAACTATCGGGCCCAGGACAGGCAGTGCCAACACGATCAAAAGCCAGAGCAACCTGCCAGCAGGCGTCTGGTTCCTGTTCCTTGCGATGCTGATCAGCGCGCCGATGAAGAGCGCGGCTACTATTGCGCCAGCAATGATGACCATGACTTCCCACCCGGTAGGAATGAGCGGATTCACGCTCTCGGTTCCAGCTAGCATCAACAATTGATTCCCCTTTCCCAGACGCGGCGTGCGGTCCCACTGAAGAGCCCCGGTCGCCGCTTCCGCCCCCCACGGACCTGGTTGGCCACGTTTCTCCGGGAAGTCTAAGGCACGCCATCCTGCATGGGCAGGCGCCATCAGCCGCCTGCGTGCCGCGACGCCGCGACGTGCACCACCGCCCCGCGCCCCCACGCCAGCTCGCGGAGCCGGACCAGGTCCAGCGCCGGCTGGGCGGGCGGGACTCCGGGACGGTTCCGCGGCACCAGAACGCGCAGCGCGGCAGGTTCGATGCTGCACCGCACCGGGGTGGGAAGCAGCAGCGCCTCGCCGTCCACTCCGACCGGGATCTCGGGCACATCGGCGTCGACCACCACCTCCACCGCGGTGCTCTGGATCAGGCCGCGCTTCGTCGCCCGCCGCAGCAGGCCGACAGCTTTCCGGGTGCTGGAGGTGGAGAGCGCCACCGCACCGAGCACCCCCCGGTCCAGCCGGGTGCGGCGGCCCAGGCCCGCGAGGTCGTTGCTGCCGTACGGGCCATTGCTCACCAGCACCGCCTGGGGCCCGTCCACGGTGGTGCCGTCAATCGTGGCGTGCAGCCGCGCGCCCTTGGCGCCACTGATCAGGTCCGGCAGCATCTGCAGCACGGTACCGGCCTTGTCATCGCGGTACTCCGGGCTCTGCACCACCTCGGCATAGACCCCGAAGGAGGCATTGTTGACGAAGGTGCGGCCGTTGATCCTGCCCAGGTCGACGCGCAGCTCCACCCCGTCACGGAGGGCATCCAGGCAGCCCGTGGGGTCCTCCCGGTCCAGGCCGAGATCCAGGGCGAAATGGTTGCGGGTGCCGGCGCTGATCACCAGGAACGGCAGGTTGTGCTCGGCCGCGATGCCGGCCACCAGCGCCTGGGTTCCGTCACCACCGGCGACGCCGAGCAGGTCCGCTCCCCGCTCCACGGCATCCCGGGCCAGGGCCGCGACATCCACCTTGCCAGGGCCCTCCAGGAGCGCCACCTCGGCCCCGAGCTCCTCCGCTTTCCGCTGCAGCTCGAACTTCACCACCTTGCCCCCGCCGGAGCGCGGATTCATCACCACGAAGGGACGCCGCGTGGTGGGTGCAGGGTACTCGGTCATCTTCGACCCTGCCCGGGGCTCCCGGAGGGCAGCGCGGGCACAGGCCAGCGCCACAAACACCAGCCCCACGGAGATCACGACCTCCAACAGCAGGCCGGCTTGAACGAAGAGGAACACGACCACCAGCGGGGCGAGCACCGCCAGCGCCAGCGCACACCAGCGCAGAACGCCACGGCTGATGAGGAACCAGTAAATCCCCACCACGGTCACGACGATGCCGCCGGCACCGGTCAGGAGCAGTGCGACAGTGCCCGCCACACCCGCAGCCACCAGCAGGACCACCGCCGCGCTGAAGACCGCGAGAAAGGCGGCCCGCGCCCACCACCGCCGGGTCTGGGGAACCTCTTGGTAGGGAACGACAGTCATCTCCAGCTCCTATCGGTACTCCGGCCCCGGCCGATCGCCTCGACTGATCTCCCGGCCTTCGGCCCGGGCGTCAGGTCTTGATCTTCGCGACGGTCATCAGGATCGCCGAGTCCTCTTCCGCTTCCAGGCTGTGCAGCCCGTTCGGCACGATCAGCAGGTCCCCGGCCTTCCCCTGCCAGGATTCCTCGCCGGAGCGCAGCCGCACGCAGCCCCGGAGCACAAAGATGGTCGCTTCGCCGGGGTTCTGGTGCTCGCTCAGCTGCGTTCCCGCCCGAAACGCCATCACCGTCTGCCGGAGTGTCTTCTCATGGCCGCCAAAGGCCGTATCCGCAGCACGCCCGCTGGGTGCCGCCACCGCCGCCGCCAGCTGCTGGCGGGCAAGGGCATCGAGCGATATCTTCTGCATGGGGCCACCCTACCCAGAATCGGGCCCGCTGCCGAGGGGCTTTTGCCCCGATCGTGCTGGACGGGCTTTCCTGCGACTCTTAGAACTTTTTGTAAGTTTCCCGGGATGTTCTACCCTGAAATCAACGGCCGGCACCCGGCTGCCCCGTCTCACTCACCTCGCCTCACTTCACTTCACCTCAATCTGGCGCAACGGAGCT
>DATITT010000093.1:0-2067 GCA_035467435.1 Arthrobacter sp.
GGGGCCTTGGCGCCGGCGTCGGTGAGGACGATGATCCGGCAGGGGTGTTCCCGGCTGGCGTCGTTGGCGGCCTCGATGGCATCCTCTTCCAGCCCGGACTTGGTGATGATCACGAGGGTCAGCACCCGGCCCAGGGCGATCACGCCGCCCTGTTCGCGCAGCGCCATGATCTTCTTGGAAATCTTGGAGGTGGTGGTGTCGGGAAGATCTACGATCATGGCCTTCTCCAGGTTCGTCCGTCGCGGGCAAGGAGCTCGTCGGCGGAGGCAGGTCCCCAGCTTCCGGGGGCGTAGGGTTCGGGCTGTTCGTCCAGGGACGCCCAGTAGTCCTCGAACGGGTCGAGGATCTTCCAGGACAGCTCGACCTCCGCATGGCGCGGGAACAGCGGCGGCTCGCCGAGCAGCACATCGAGGATGAGCCGTTCGTAGGCCTCCGGGCTGGACTCCGTGAAGGCGTGGCCGTAGCCGAAGTCCATGGTGACATCGCGGACTTCCATCTGCGTGCCGGGAACCTTGGACCCGAAGCGGATGGTGGCACCTTCGTCGGGCTGGACCCGGATCACGACGGCGTTCTGGCCGAAGTCGTCCTCGCCGTGGTCGGTGAAGAGCAGGTTGGGGGCGCGCTTGAGCACAACGGCGATCTCGGTCACCCGGCGGCCCAGCCGCTTGCCGGCGCGCAGGTAGAACGGCACCCCGGACCAGCGGCGGGTGTGGATGTCGACCCGGATCGCGGCGAACGTCTCCGTGGTGGAGTCGGCGGGGATGCCGTCCTCCTCGAGGTAGCCGACCACTTTCTCGCCGCCCTGCCAGCCGCCGGTGAACTGCCCGCGTGCCGAGTGGGTGGAGAGGTCCTCGGGGAGCCGGACGGCAGCGAGGACTTTTTCCTTTTCGGCGCGGAGGTCATCGGCATTGAAGGAGATCGGTTCTTCCATCGCGGTCAGCGCCAGGAGCTGGAGCAGGTGGTTCTGGAGAACGTCGCGGGCCGCGCCGACGCCGTCGTAATAGCCGGCACGGCCGCCGGTGCCGATGTCCTCGGCCATGGTGATCTGGACGTGGTCCACGTAGTTCGCGTTCCACAGCGGCTCGAAGAGCTGGTTGGCGAAGCGCAGCGCCAGGATGTTCTGCACCGTCTCCTTGCCCAGGTAGTGGTCGATCCGGAAGACCGCGTCCTGCGGGAACACGGACTCGACGATGTCGTTGAGCTGGCGCGCCGACTCGAGGTCATGGCCGAACGGCTTCTCGATCACCACGCGCCGCCACTTGTCGCCCTCGGCCTGGGCCAGGCCGTGCTTGGACAGCTGCCGGCAGACCAGCTCGAAGGCGTTCGGCGGGATGGAGAGGTAGAAGGCGTGGTTCCCGCGGGTTCCGCGCTGTTCATCGAGTTCATCGATGGTTTCGCTGAGCCGCTTGAAGGCGTCGTCGTCGTCGAACTCCCCCTGCACGAAGCGGATGCCCTCGGAGAGCTGGGTCCACACCGTTTCATCAAACGGAGTGCGGGCGTAGGCCTTGACGGCTTCCTTCACCTCGGCGGCGAAGTCCTCGTTCTCCCAGTTCCGCCGCGCGAAGCCGACCAGGGCGAAACTCGGCGGCAACAACCCCCGGTTCGCGAGGTCGTACACGGCCGGCATGAGCTTCTTGCGGGCAAGATCACCGGTGACACCAAAAAGCACCAACGATGACGGACCGGCAATCCGGGACAACCGACGGTCCCGCGGATCCCGCAGTGGATTGACCCCGGACTTGTGCCCGGACCGCACACTTGAATCAACGTGGGTAAGTGACATGGTGGCTTCTAACTTTCGACAGGATAGTGCGGCCGCGGACCGGCGGTTAGGAGAGGATCTGCTCGCGGGTCTCCCCGTAGGGAACGGTGTCGCTGAGGGCGAGGGTGTACCGGCTGGGAGTATGGCGGGTGACCAGAATGCCGGAATAGCAGTGCGGCCTGGCTACCTGCCGGAGCGCAGCCTCGGCGTCGTCGAGCAACTCATACAGACGGCATGGCTCGGTAACAACTACTTCAAAATTGTGTGTGGCCTGACTACGCATGATGAACAGTTCCTTCCCATGG
>DATITT010000094.1:0-22418 GCA_035467435.1 Arthrobacter sp.
CACCATTTCATCTTCGCATGCCCCGGCGCCCGGCCCCGTCCCCCCGCGGTCAGGCCCGGGTTGCGGCGTCGTCCGTCTGGTGGGGCGTGGTGCTTGGCTTCTGCTTGAGCATCCACCGGACCAGCAGTGCAAGCCCGGCGATCAGCAGGACCAGCATGATGGTGCCGGCATTGAGGCCCAGCCCGTGGATGAAGAGGAAGGTGACGATTCCGCCCGCACGGCAGTAGTAGAGGGTGACAAGGATGGTTTTGCGCAGCAGATCGCCTTCCCTGCCCAGCAGGCCCACGGTGGCGGATGCGGCGACGATGTTGTGGATGGCGATGGGGTTGCCGCCGGCGCCGCCCACAGCCTGTCCCGCCACTACCGCCTCCGGGGGAACCCCGATTTGGACGCCGGTGGAGACCTGGAACTGTGCGAAGGTGAGGTTCGACACCGTGTTGGAGCCGGCCACAAACGCTCCGAGGGCCCCAATCCACGGCGCGATGAGCGGCCAGGATCCGCCGGAAATCGCGGCCGCACCTTCGGCGAGGGTGACGGGCATGCTGGAGAGCCCGGAGTCGTTCAGTGCCGGACCGGACTGGATGAGGACACGGACCAGGGGGACCGCGAAGAGCAGCGCCACCGCGGTGCCGACAAGCTGGCCGGACGAGATCTTGACCGCCTGGAGCATCTGCTCGCCCTTCATCCGGTGCAGGAAGAACGCGAACACCGAGGCGAGGATGAGCACGAAGCCCGGCAGGTAGAACGGCTGCACGCTCGTGCTGATGCCGGTGCCAAGAATGTCCTTGAACGGGATGGCGAGTCCGGTCAGGAAGGTCTTGAGTTCGGGGATCACCCGGGTCGCGACGAGCAGCAGGCCCATCAGAACATAGGGAGCCCAGGCCCGGGGCAGGCTCATGGGGGCGGACATGTCGACGGCCTTGGCCGGCTCGAGGGTACCCATCCACCGCTTGGGCCAGCTGGCTCGGGGTCCGAAGTCGAAGGTGTCCTTTGGCATCAGGAATCCGCGGCTGGACGTGAACATGACAAGGGTCAGGCCAAGCAGGCCGCCGAACAGC
The DNA here is from genome assembly GCA_035467435.1 of Arthrobacter sp. Taxonomy (GTDB): domain Bacteria; phylum Actinomycetota; class Actinomycetes; order Actinomycetales; family Micrococcaceae; genus Arthrobacter. Next base: position 1,059 of record DATITT010000094.1, read on the forward strand.
GACGGGAACTCCGGGCCGAGGAAGCGGGCGGTGAGGACCGAGGGAATGGTGAAGGCAACGGAGGCGTAGATCGCAAACGGCCACACGGCCAGGCCGTCGCGGAAGCGCTTTTCCGGGCCGAAGAACCCGGTCAGCATGCAGACCATGATCAACGGGATGAGCAGGCCCACGATGGCGTGGATCGACGCGACCTGGAAACCGATGGAGGACACAAACTCCGGCATCGTCATGCCCAGCACGCTGATGCGTTCGGCAACGGCGGGGTCTCCGCCGAGTCCCTGCCCCACACCGACGAGGATGGGGGTTCCCACGGCGCCGAAGCTCACCGGCGTGCTCTGGATGATCAGACCGACCATCACGGCGGCCATGGCGGGGAAGCCCAGGGCCAGCAACAGCGGCGCGACCACGGCCGCGGGAGTCCCGAAGCCGGAGGCGCCTTCGATGAAGCTGCCGAAGAGCCAGCCGATGATGATGGCCTGAACGCGGCGGTCCGGGGAGATGTTGCTGAACCCTGCCCGGATCGAGGACATGGCGCCGCTCACGGTGAGGGTGGAGAGCAGCAGCAACGCGCCGAACACAATGTAGAGCAGGGTGGCGGCGGTGATGAGGCCCTCAATCGAGGCGGCGATCACCGCGGTGAAATCCATCTGCCACACCAACAGCGCCACCAGCACCGCAATGACGTAGCCGACGGGCATGGCGTATCTGGCCGGCCATCGGAAGCCGGCAAGGAGGACGCCCACCACAAGGATCGGCGCCAATGCGAGAAGAGCCAGTACGGCTAAGTTGTCCACGGAGTTCCTCCACGTTGAGGGGACGACAGGGGAGTGCTGGTCCGACCACTATGGTCAGACCGGTAAAGCGTAGCGCAATATTCGGCAAACTGTGAGGGCCGTCACGGAACAGGAACTTGACATGCGACGCTGGACGCCGAAGCCGGGGCATGCCTACTACTTGGACCAATCCATAGTCTTCAGGCCCGGGACTGAGGACTGAGGACAGACGGCTAAAGCCCGGGGTGCTTGGAAAGTGCTGGAGGCACCGGCCAGCCACCCCGGGCTTTGGAACTACCAGGAGCGTCAGTCCACCTGAGCCGTCAGGCCGGCGGCCTCGATCGCCGTCGAGGCCGCGGTCTCGTCATTGTCGGAGCTGTCGCCGCTGATGCCGACGGCACCCAGGATCGTGCCGTCTTTGTCGCGTACCAGAACGCCACCGGGCACCGGGATGAGTCGGCCACCCAGAGCGGCGGCCGCTGCCGCGATGAAGTAAGCCTGCTGCTCGGCGCGCTCCATGATGGAACGCGAGCCCATCCCGAGGGCCAACGCCCCGTACGCCTTGCCGTGTGCGATCTCAAAGCGATTATTCGAGGCGCCGTCCTGGCGTGCGGCGGCGAGGACGTGGCCTCCTGCGTCAAGCACCACGACCGTCAGCGGTTTGAAGCCGTGCTGCTGGCCGGCCGCGAGGGCGTCGGCAATGATGGACTGGGCGGATGCCAATTTCATGCTCATGATACGTTCCCTGCCAGATCGTTGGTGTGCTTGTGCTTGTTTGCTGCACGGCGCCGGTGCAGGATGGGCTCGGTGTAGCCGGACGGTTGAGCGGCGCCGTCGAGAACGAGTTCGCGGGCTGCGAGGAACGCCTCGCCATCGAACGCAGGGGACATAGGCGTGTAGGCAGGGTCGGAGGCGTTCTGCTCGTCGACGACCGCGGACATCCGCCGCAGTGACGCTTCCACCTCGTCCGTGGTTATGATGCCGTGCAGGAGCCAGTTGGAGACGTGCTGTGAGCTGATGCGGCAGGTGGCGCGGTCCTCCATCAGTGCCGTGCCGTGGATGTCGGGGACCTTGGAGCACCCGACACCGTCATTCACCCAGCGAACTACGTATCCCAGTGTGCTCTGGATGTTGTTGTCCAGCTCGTTGCGCCGGGCATCAGCGTCCCAGCCGGCGGGGTCACCGATGGGGATGGTGAGCAATTGCCGCAGGGTCGAGCGGCGCTTCCCGGCGAGTTCGGCCTGCCGGGCGTCAACGTCGACCTGGTGGTAGTGGGTGGCGTGCAGGGTTGCGGCGGTCGGGGAGGGGACCCAGGCGCAGTCGGCGCCGGCGAGCGGGTGGGCGCCCTTCTGGGCGAGCATGTCAGCCATGTCGTCCGGTGCCGCCCACATGCCCTTTCCGATCTGTGCCCGACCGCTGAAACCGCATTCCAGTCCGATGTCGACGTTGGCGTCCTCATAGGCTTTGATCCAGCTGGAGTGACGCATGTCGGCTTTGCGGACCATGGGGCCGGCAAGCATTGAGGTGTGGATCTCGTCGCCGGTGCGGTCCAGGAATCCGGTGTTGATAAACGCGATGCGGTCCCGTGCTTCCCAGATACACGCCTTCAGGTTGGCAGAAGTGCGACGCTCTTCGTCCATAATTCCGATCTTCAGGGTGAGCGGTTCGAGGCCCAGCACGGGTTCGGTGGCGGCAAGCAGGGCACAAGCCACGGCGACCTCAGCCGGTCCGTGCATCTTCGGCTTCACGATGTACACCGACCCGGCCCGCGAGTTGTGGCCGGCGTGCGGCCCGCGCAGGTCGTGCACGGAGCCGAGGCCTGTGAACAGGGCATCGAGGATCTCCTCGGGCACCGGAGCGCCGGCAGTGTCGAGCACGGCGTCGCTGGTCATCAGGTGGCCTACCTGCCGGATGAGCAGCAGCGAGCGGCCGGGCAGGGTCAGCTCCGCGCCGTCGGGTGCAGTGTAGACGCGGTCGGGGTTGAGCCGCCGGGTGGAGGTACGTCCGCCCTTGGCGACTTCGGCGGTCAGGGTGCCCTGCATCAGCTGAAGCCAGTTGCGGTAGCCCGAGACCTTGTCCTCTGCGTCGACCGCGGCCACGGAGTCCTCGAGGTCCATGATGGTCGTCGTGGCGGACTCCAGCACAATGTCCTTCACGCCGGCCGGGACGCCCGAGCCGATGGGGTGGCTGCGGTCGATCTGGATCTCCACGTGCAGGCCGTGGTGCACGAGCAGCACGGCCTCGGGCTCGTCCGCGTCTCCCCGGTAACCCGCGAACTGTCCCGGCTCGGCCAGCCCCGTCGGACCGTCCGGCATCTCGGCGATGAGGTCGCCGTGTGCGATCCGGTAGGCGGTGACATCGGCGTGACTTCCGACCGCCAGGGGCGTGTGCTCATCCAGGAACTGCCGCCCCCGAGCGACGACGGCGGCACCGCGGACCGGGTTGTAACCGCCCGTGCGCTCGCGCCCCTCCGCCTCGTCAATGACGTCGGTGCCGTACAGCGCATCGTAAAGCGAGCCCCAGCGGGCGTTGGCCGCGTTGGCCGCGAATCGTGCATTCAGCAGCGGAACCACCAGCTGGGGACCTGAGACGGTCGCGATCTCGGCGTCAACCCGGTCGGTGGTGATGGCGAAGTCCCCGGGTTCCTCGACCAGGTAGCCGATCGAGCGCAGGAAGGCCTCATAGGCTTCCGGATCCACGGGCGTGGCGCCGCGCGAACGGTGGTACTCGTCGATCTGCTCCTGCATCCGGTCACGGATGCCCAGCAGGTCCCGAACCCGCGGCGAGAACTCCGCGATGAGCGCGGCGGCACCACCCCAGAATGCCTCCACCTCGATTCCCGTCCCGGGCAGCGCTTCGTCCCGGACGAAGGCGTAGAGCTCTTCGGCGACGCTCAGCCCGTTAGTCTCAAAGTGTTTCGGCATACCGGCCATCCTTCTTAATTTTCATATTGTGGAAAAAAGATACCAATAAACAAACTTAGCCAGCGTGTAGGCGCCTGTCAACGGTAAGTTCCCGGAAGCAAGGCGCGGCGCCGCGGCGGAGATCGGCTGTTGACTGTGATTTGGATCGCACGTAGGCTCTAATCCACTGAACAGAATATTCTTTTCACAATGCGGAATTGCTCAAGGCTGAGTGGATTCTTGCCGCAGGACTAGCAGAGCCCAACCGTTTGCTCGGGGGTCCTTCGCCATCTCAGACATGATCGCTGAGGCAGCCTGGCGGTCGCCGCCACGTGTTCGGGGCTTTGCCAGATCAAGAAATTCAAAGAATACCGATAGAGAGCAGACCTTGTGAGGACCAACGTTAGCGAGACCAATTCAGAGGCCGGGGCGACGCTCGTCGCCGCGGCCCGGCACGGTTCGACGGCGGAAGCTGACCGCACGAATGTCAATACCGACCGGTCCGGGTACACGCCAGAGACCCTGCCGGATGGTGTCGTGTACGCGACCAGCATCAACGACGTCGTTGAGACCATGGTCCGCGCGACCGCGGGGAACGTTCCCATCGTCGCCCGGGGTGCCGGCACCGGCCTGGCTGCGGGTTCGTCCGCCAGGGCAGGCGAGGTCGTCTTGGACCTGTCGGGCATGAACCGTATCCTGCGTCTGGATCCGCTGGAACAAATCATCGTCGTCGAGCCTGGCATCCTCAACGCAGAGGTCAATGCCGCCGCCGGCGAGCACGGGCTCTTTTACGCCCCGGATCCCGCCAGCACCGCCATCTGCTCCATCGGCGGCAACATTGCCACTAATGCCGGCGGCATGCGGTGTGCCAAGTACGGCGTTACGCGGGAGTCCGTTCTGGCGCTAAAGGTTGTCCTCCCGGACGGGCGTCTCCTCGTGACCGGCCGGGAAACGATCAAGGGCGTCACAGGGTATGACCTGAACGCACTGATGATTGGATCCGAGGGGACACTCGGCGTCGTCGTTGAAGCGACTTTGCGTCTTCGGCCGCTCCCCGTCGCGACGGCAACCGTCGCAGCATTCTTCCCGGACATCGCTACCGCCGCCCAGGCCGCCTCTGCCATCATCGCTGCACGCATCACGCCCTCCGTGCTGGAGATCATGGACGGCCCGACCCTGTCGGCCGTTGATGCCGCACTGGGGACCGACTATCGAAGCCGCGGGGGCGCCTTCCTCCTCGCCCAGACTGACGGGTACGGGGCCTTCCTGGAACAGGACGTGCTGATTCAAGCCATTGAACCCCTCGCTTCGTCCTATGAAAAAGCCACAGACCCGGAAACGACCGAGGAACTGTTGAGGGTGCGTCGGGAGGCCATTCCTTCCCTCGAATTGCTGGGCAACGTTTGCATCGGTGACGTCGGTGTTCCGCGTGGACGCCTCGCCGAGATGGTCACCGGGATCGAGGAAATTTCACGCCGCACTGGGGTCCGGATCTTCACCGTTGCCCACGCCGCCGACGGCAACCTCCACCCGATGATCGTCCTTGACGAAGGTCAGCCCTCCACGGAGGGCCCGGCGAAAGACGCGCTTGGTCAGATGTTTCATTTGGCCAGGAGCCTCGGCGGCACCCTCACCGGGGAGCATGGAGTTGGAATCCTCAAACGCGACTGGCTGCACGACGAACTGGGCAGCGACTCCCTCGATCTGCAGCACGCCATCAGAAAAGTATTTGACCCGCTCGGCATCCTCAATCCGGGCAAGGCAATCTAGGGTTTTCGAACTGCCCCTGACACGGGGCACCTGTTGCCCTTTGAATAGCCTTCAGCCGCGGGAGCCAACTGTAGTTCCCATGGACGTTGTGGACGGCGTGGCGTGATGTAAGGGGCGAGGGCCTCCGGTCTTGATTTGGGTTACCACGCTCATCTCGAAGCCGGGAGGCCCTCGTGTCGTACGCTTCCCAGGCGCCGCCGCCCGACACCTGAGGCGAGGGGGAGACTCGGGAAGTTCGGTATCCGGAAAGGCGACGGGGTCGAGGAGATCTTCGAGGCCGGTGACGCCTTCATTATCGAGCCCGGGCAGACTTCGATCATTTTCGCCGGAGGCGAGATTGTTGTCTTCACCCCCACCGAGGAGGCGAAGCAGCAAACCGCGATGATGATGCCGAACATCATGAAGTTCGCCCAGGATCGCGGAATCGAACTGCCGGGGTAAGACGTCAGGCTGCCTGCCAGCTGGCCGGGAGTGTCTTCACCCCGTAGACGATGGTGCTGTCCATCCGTTCAAGGTGCGATCCGGGGGCGAGGGTCAGCCCGGGCAGCCGGGCCAGGGTGGCCTCCAGTGCGATCCGTGCTTCAAGTCTTGCCAGCGGGGCACCGAGGCAGAAGTGAATGCCGTGGCCGAACGCCAGATGCCGGATCTGATCCCGGTCGATGTCGAACTGGGCAGGCCGCTCGAACCGCCGCTCGTCGCGGTTCGCGGAGCCGATCCACGCCACCACCGGGGCGCCCGCCGGAATCTCAACGTCGCCCAGGGTGGTGCCGGCGACGGTCACGCGGTACATGGACTGGACGGGCGACCTAAAGCGGAGCACCTCTTCTATGGCCTGGGGCAGCAGTGTTGGATCCTTCGAAAGCCGTTCGATGGTGCCGGGCACTTCAGTGAAGCAAAGAACCGCGTTGCCGATCAGATTGGTGGTTGTTTCATTACCGGCGACGAGCAGCAGGGCGCAGAAGCCGAGCAGTTCGGCCACACTCAGTTTCTGCCCGTCAATGTCGGAGGCGAGCAGGTTGCTGATCAAATCATTGCCGGGCCGGCTCCGTCGCTGTTCGATCAGATCCAGGAAGTAGCCGGTCATCTCCTGGTTGGTGGCCTGGTGGTCCTCCGTCGCCGCACCGGTCCGCGTTTGGCTCACGATGACATCGGACCACTGCTTGAAGCGGTCACGGTCAGCGGCGGGTATACCCATGAGTTCCGAGATCACGATGACCGGCAGCGGGTACGCCAACGCCTCGATCAGGTCCGCTGTTCCGCGGGAGGCGATCCCTTCCAGAATCTCGTCCGTGAGCTCTGAGATGCGGGGAGCAAGCGCGTCCACAGCTTTCGGCGTGAACGCCTGGGTCACCAGGGAGCGCAACTGCCGGTGCCGCGGTGGGTCAGTGGTGATCAGGCTCGACGCGAACAGCTGACCTGTCTCGGACGGATCGTCGCCGCCCATCCGGGAGGAAAACCTGGCATGGTCGGACAGCACCCGCTGCACGTCGTCATACCGGAAGACATGCCAACTCCCCGATTGCTCGTCGTGAAAGACGGGTGCGGCTTCCCGCATTCTTTCGTAATGGGGAAAAGGATCCAGCGGATGCTCAGTGGCCGGGGCGAAGTCCATGGCGAGCCTCTCTGCTCAGCCCGGCGATTTAACGGCATGGCCGAACCGCCGGGGCGTCGGGTCGATAGACCGTGGACCCTGATTTTATCCGGAGCCCGCCCTGCCTGTCAGTAGGCAAGGGTGGCGGACGCACCTCCATTCTTCGGGCGCGGCTACTCGGCGGACGGCCGCTGTCGTTGCCTCTTCGTCGTCGACCGCTGTTCCTGGGCGTCGAGGCGCCGACGGTTCGAAAATTGAAATGGGCCGATCGTTATACCCGGCAACGGTTCGGTGTCAATCGCCCCCGCCGGGATCCCACAGTCTTGGAAGCCGCGACACTTAAGGGACCATTGTCGGCACCGGGAGAGTCACATGAGCAGATCAATTCCGTCCGGCGTCGCGGTTCCCGCGGCATTTCTCTTCGCCTTGTTGCTTTCGGGATGCGGTCAGCAGGCAGCGCCCCCGGCATCGGGCACTGCGAGCGGACCCGCCGCCTCAGTCACGACAACCGCACCACCGAGCCAAGGGCCCTCGTCGGGTGGGACACCGAGCGTTACTGGCGCCCCCACGGCGTCGGCGGCCTGGACCAACTACACGACGGCGGACGGCCAACTGACATTCGAATTGCCCGCCGCGTGGAGCGTCAGGGATCCTGCCGGTGAGCTGGCTGAAGGTGGTGGCGCATTCGCGGAGGTTACGAACCAAGCCGGGAAGCCGTTGGCTACTCTCCGGACCAACATGGCCACGGGTTCCACCTGCACGGAGCGGTACCCGTACTCCATCCTGGACTCGCAGGAAATGACGGCGCTGACGCAGAACGGTTGGGCGCCCAGGTACGTGTTCGAGACCCGCGGCAACGCCGAGGATCCCGGGCCAGCGGATACGCCGGGAGCAGCCTACGGCATCGTGACCGGCCCGGTACCAACGGGGGATTCTGCGTGCTATATGTTCCACTTCTTCATCTGGCCGCCCAACTCCGCCATGTTCGGGGCGTTCTACGATCCCGCCAACAACGAGACGCCTGGAGACGCAACCCTGCCGTATCTGGAGAAGGCGAAGAAGTACGCGGACACTCCCGAGTACCGGGATATCAGGAGGATGATCACCTCGCTTCGGCCGACAAGTTAGACAAGCAGGAATCGGCCTGGGCTGCGGGTCCCTGCCACCCTCGCCTGGACCTTGAGGCAGCGCCCCTGGAGGTTCTCTGCCGGGGCCCCGGCCGGGTGCGCGGGTTGATTCCGATCGGCACAGTCCCGGTGTGACTCTGCGGTGCTGGAGATTGGTTGTTGCCAGAAGCGACCCGATAGGGCCAAGGTGAGGTAGATCACATCGGGCCGGGAGTCCGGCCGCGGCTGATCACGGAGCCGTGTACCTGCTGTGGAGGTCAACCATGAGCACAACCCAAGACAAAGTGTTCGACGCAACTCCCGAAGGCGGCGAACCGGAACTCAAGCGGGTCCTGGGACCCAAGCTCCTGCTCCTGTTCATCGTCGGTGACATCCTCGGCGCCGGTGTGTACGCCGTCACCGGCACCATGGCCGGCACGGTCGGTGGCCTCGTCTGGCTGCCGTTTCTGCTCGCGTTCGTTGTCGCGACGCTGACCGCCTTCTCCTACCTCGAGCTGGTCACACAGTACCCACAGGCAGCTGGTGCAGCGCTGTACGCCCACAAGGCGTTCGGTATCCACTTCGTGACCTTTCTGGTTGCATTCGCCGTCGTCTGCTCCGGCATCACGAGCGCCTCGACATCCGCGAACGTACTTGCGCAGAACCTCTTCGGGGGCCTGGAGATCAACGGCTGGATGGGCATGCCCGGACAGGGAGCGGTCACCGCCGTCGCGATGGGCTTCATGTTGCTGCTGGCGGCGATCAACCTGCGCGGCGTGGGCGAGAGCGTGAAGTTCAACGTGGTGCTTACGCTGGTCGAGATGACCGCCCTGTGCATCGTGATCGGCGTCGGCTTCTACGTGATCGCCCAGGGAACCGGGAACCTTGGAGAGATCACGGTCTTCACCGACTCCCAGGATAAGGGCCTGTTCCTGGCAGTCACCGCTGCCACCTCCATCGCGTTCTTTGCAATGGTCGGTTTCGAGGACTCGGTGAACATGGTCGAGGAGACCCAGAATCCCGAGCGGATCTTCCCTCGGACGATGCTGACCGGCCTCGGCATCGCGGTGATCCTCTACATGCTGGTGGCTGTGTCCGTGGTCACCGTGCTCACGCCCACCGAACTCGAAGGGATCAGGGAGGCCGAAGGCGCCGCGCTCCTCGAAGTGGTGCACAAGGGCTCACCGGACTTCCCGATCGACAAGGTGTTTCCATTCCTCGCGGTCTTCGCCGTCGCCAACACCGCATTGATCAACATGTTGATGGCCAGCCGCCTGATCTACGGCATGGCCCGCCAGGACGTCCTGCCGCGAGCGCTGGGAAAGGTCCTCCCGGGACGCCGTACGCCGTGGGCAGGGATCACCTTCTCGACCGTCCTCGCGCTGGGGTTGATCTGGTACGTCACCAGCGACGCGGACAGCAACGTCGTCGCGAACCTCTCCGGCACAACGGCGTTCCTGCTGCTGTGCGTCTTCACCGTGGTGAATGTGGCCTGCCTCGTGCTCCGCGGCAAGAGGGACCTCAACCGCAAGGTGTTCTTCACCTCGCCCGGGCAGCTGCCATTCGTCGCGGCCCTGCTGTGCGCCTTCCTCGCCGGCCCGTGGGTCGGCCGGCCCGTCATCCAGTACGAGATCGCCGGTGGTCTGATGGCGATCGGCGTCGTGCTGTGGTTCATCACGTGGTTGATCACGAAGCGGACCAACACCGGGCCGGGCGAACCTGTCGGCCTGCAGAACATCGGCAAGGACGGGTAGCTGCCCCATCTCGAATTCCCAGGATCAGGGAACTGGCCGAGGCCGGACTGGCCCGGCCAGCCGTTGCACCGTGCAGCGCCGGCGGTTGGTAGAAGCTGACGCGCAGCCGTGTCAGGATCAGCTATGACCGACCGCCTGATGCTGCTCGACACTGCGTCGCTGTACTTCCGCGCCTTCTACGGCGTTCCCGATTCGATCCGCCGTGCCGACGGTACGCCGGTGAACGCCGTTCGCGGCCTGCTGGACATGATCGCCCGGCTCACCGCCGAGTACGACGCGACGCATCTCGTTGCGTGCTGGGACGACGACTGGCGTCCGCAGTGGCGGGTGGACCTCATCCCCACGTACAAGTCGCACCGGGTCGCGGAGGAGATCGCGGATGCCCCCGACGTCGAGGTCGTACCGGACGCGCTCGAAGCGCAGATTCCGATGATCCGCCGTGTGCTCGAGCTCGCCGGCATCGCCGTCGTGGGGGCTGCTGAACACGAGGCCGACGACGTCGTCGGCACCTACGCCAGCCATGCGCAGCTTCCCGTCGACGTGGTGACGGGGGACCGCGACCTTTTCCAGGTCGTCGACGACGCCCGCCAGGTGCGGGTGATCTACACCGCGCGCGGCATGAAAAACCTCGAGGTCCTTACCGACGCGGTGGTCGTCGACAAGTACGGCGTGCTGCCCGCGCAGTACGCCGACTACGCGACCCTCCGCGGCGACAGTTCCGACGGGCTGCCGGGCGTCGCCGGCATCGGCGCGAAGACCGCCGCCTCGCTGCTGGGCGAGTACGGCACACTCGACGGGCTGCTCGCCGCCGCAGCGGATGCGGGCAGCGGGCTGTCCGCGTCCCTGCGCTCGAAGCTCGCCGCGGCCGCGGACTACCTTGCGGTCGCGCCGGCCGTCGTGAACGTCGTGCGCGACCTCGAGCTGCCGACGCCTGAGCAGGCAGGCGCGAAGCTGCACCCTGTCGTCGGCGATTCGCGCACCGAACTTGAGACTCTCGCGACCGAGTGGAACCTCGGCGGCTCGGTCAGGAGGTTTCTCGAGGCGCTCGACCGGCGGACACCTGCTCCAGATACGCGGCGGCCAGCTCCGAACGGGAGCTGATGTGGAGTTTCCGGTAGATCCGTGTGAGGTGGTACTGCACGGTCTTGACGGATACGTAGAGTTCGGCCGCGGCGTTCTTGTTGGTCAGACCTGATGCGACCAGCGAGGCAACCGCCTGTTTCTGGTCCGTCAGCTCGTCAAAAGGAGCGGGGCCCTCAGCCAAATTTGGAGCCGTCTGCCGCCGGTTCTCCTCCGTGCTGACGCCGCTGGCACGGAGTTCACGCTCGCACCGATCGGTATAGGCCGCCGCGCCCAGGACAGCGAACAGATCGCGGGCCTGAATCAACATTCCGGCCGCTTCCCGCCGTTTTCCGGCCCGGCGGAATGACTGGCCGTACACGAACATTATCCGGGCCCGCGCGTAAGGCATCGGCAGTTTCTCCAGCCTGGCGAGGGCGTCAAGGAAAGTGAGGCGGGCGGCGTCGAAATCTCCGGATGCCGCCTGGATTCTGCCCCGGACGGAGGCCAGCCGCGCCATGGTTGACTGATGCTGGCGTTGCCCTGCCAGCTGCTCGTGCGGGCGCAGGAACGCGTCTGCTTCCTCAAGTTGTCCCACCATGACCAGAGCGTTAGCGTAGTGGTCCTGCCATGGCCAGAAGCCGGGTTCGTCAATGCCGCTGCTGCGTTCCATTCTGACGACAGGCAGCAGCGCGCGGATGACGCCGTCATAGTCTGCCCTTACTTCCGCCACTTGCGCCTGGGCGAGGCAGTGCGGCAGGACCATGATCGGGTAGCTGTCGGCGGCGACGGCGGCACGCTCCAGATGGTGGGCCGCGACGTCCCAGTTCCCGCGAAGCGCGTGAATCTGCGGCGCCGCTCCAATGCAGCAGGGGATCGAGTAGCTCTATTCCGGACTCCTCCTGCAACGCCACGGCGTTCTCTACTGTTCCCAGGGCGCTGTCCCAGGCGCCCAAAGCAATATCTGTCCTGGCCAGCCAGGTCAGGGTCCACAGGGTAATGCGGTGGGAACCGCGGCCTGCATGGGGCGGCCGCGGAGGACGGCGAGGTACCCGCGCACCGCGTCGCTGCGCGGGCTCGGGCGATGGTCTCCACCGCCGTCACGGCGCGGGGGAGCTGCCCTGCCCCGACCATGGCGTCGACCGCCATGATCAGCAGCAACTCACGTTCGAAAAAACGCGGATTAAGCCGTGCGGCTTCGGCGTAGGCATCGGCAGCGGAACCCCAGGCGCCTTCCGCGGCGTAGGCTGTCGCCGCTCCTGCGAGTTCGCGGGCAAGCGAAGCGTCCGGCAACAGTGCAGCAGCAGCCCGGTGCCCCAACTGCTCGGCCCCGATGGCCGGCAGGCGTGCGGCTGCGGCATGGAACGCCGTCTGCTGGCCGGGCCCGAGGTTTTGAAAAATGGCGGCCCGCACCGCCGGAAGCGGGAACTGGAGAAGGGTGTCCGCCCCAGCTGTCGAAAGTGCCAGCAGACCTGCAGCGACGGCGGCATCCACGGCAGCCACCACGTCCGGAACCCCTGACAATTCCGTGGCAAGCGCCAGCGGGGAACGGGCCCCCAGCACTGCTGCCGCCTCGGTGAGCGCGGCTGCGGCCGGCGGCAGCCGCGCCACGGTGGTTTGGCAAAACGCCCGAAGCTCCGTGGGCACCGGGAGAACCCGCTGACCGGTGGACCAGACTGTTGCCGGATACTGCTCCAGCAGCGGCTGGACCAGTCCCGGGCGGCCACCCGTGTGCTCCACCAGGATCCTTGCGGCTGCCAGCGGAAGTTCCGCGTCCGCGGATCCTGGGATCCGTCGTGCCATCGACTGCACGTCGCCCGGGGTGAGCGGGCCCAGCCTGATGGTCCGGGCGGCCGGAAAACTGAGAAGTCCTGCGACACCTTCGTCCAGTTCACTGACGGTCAAATCCGTAGCCAGCAGTGTTAACAGTGACTTGTGCCCCACGCGCCGCAGCGCATAAAGCAGGGCCTGAAGCGAGGGCAGGTCGGCCCATTGGATTCGTCGATCCACAGAACCAGCACCTCACCTTCCTCCGCGGTGCAGCGGTCAATCGTGGAAAGCAGGAGCTCCCCGTAGCCCGCCGGACCGGCGGTGGCGCCAGCCTCAGCCGAGGGCTCCGATTCAGCCGCGGGCTCTGGTTCAGCCGGAGGTTCCGCCGCGGGGGGAGTGACAGCCCGGGTCACCGCAGACAGTATCTATGTGCTGGGGCGGCGCAGGCGGCAGGCCTGAACGTACGGAGCCGGGACCGGCCGCAGTGCCCGCCCTCATCGTGCCCACAGTGATGGTCATCATGCTGGCCACCAGTATCGTCCCGGCCCCGGTTGCGGCCCTGGTTGCGGCCCCGGTGGCCGCCATGGTCGCCGCCATCGGCGGCTCCGGCCCGGCCCTGCTGTTGACCGGCATTTTCACCGTCACTGCGGTCCTCGGGCAGCTGATCAGCTGCACTCTTGACCCCCGTATCCACACCGGCCAACATGATGATCATGCAACCTTGTTGGTGCCCGTTTTCTGGCCCAGCCGGGCTACGTGGCGGTCTTCAATGTCCTCCAAGGGTTGGCAAGCAGCCGACTGGTCCCGGAACTGCGGGTCCAACTTCATCCAGATGATCCTGAAGCAGTTCCTGGGGAACGAACCTCACTAAGGAGCACGGAATGGCCGGTCCTGTCCCCTCGGCGACGACCTCCGCCCCCGCAGCAACGGCTTCGTGGCTGCCGCTGATCGTGGTGGTCCTGACACAAATCCAGGCGTCATTCGCAGTGAATGCGTTGACCGTCTCGATGCAGGGCATCACCAGCGATCTCGATACACCGGCCACCTCGGTGGGTATCGCCATTACCGCCGGAACGTTCTCGATGGCTGCGTTCATCCTCCTCGGGGCAAAGGTTGGTGCCCGTTTTGGCACGCGCAAAGTCTTCCAGATTGCGGTGGGCATCCATGCCGCGGCGATGGCCGGTGTGGCACTGAGCCTGAGCCCCGCCATGCTGTTCATCGCCCAGGCCTCCTCTGGCGCCGTGATAGCACTGATCGCCCCCGCCCTGACCGTCTTCATCGCCACAAACTACAAGGACGAACAGCAGGGGAAGGCCATCGGCCTGCTCGCCGCGGCCATTCCGGCCGCCGGTGTCCTGGCCCTGCTGATCGCCGGCTGGTTCGCCACCACCATCGGATGGCGCTACTCGTTCGGACTGATGGTGGTCCTCGGCGCGGTCAACCTGCTGCTGAGTTTCAGGCTCAAGAGCGTTCCCGCGCAGCCCAACCTCAAGATCGACTGGACCGGCGCCCTCACGGCAGCGGTTGCCGTCATCCTGCTCAGCTTCGGCTTCAGCGGCCTGTCCACCTGGGGCGTCTGGCTCGCCACCGACCAGGCCCCGTTCCAGATCCTGGGCCTTTCCCCGGCCCCGTTGCTGATCCTGCCGGGCTTGATCACCGGCCAGCTGTTCTTCCGGTGGATCCGCAAACGCCAGGACGCCAAGCTCCCGCGCATCTTCGACCTGCGGGTCCTCGCCTCCCGTTCCGAGCTGTCGGTGACCGCGTGCATGGGTCTGATGCTGTTTGTGGGCACCGCGGCGAACTTCCTGATTCCGCTCTACATGCAGATGGTCCAGGGGCTCTCAAGCATCGAAACGTCGTTCTCGATCATTCCGTACACCCTGTCAATCTTCCTGGCGAGCACATTCGTGGCCTTCCTCTACTCCAAGTTTCCGCCCCGGACCATTGCGCAGGCGGGCTTCATCGTCGTCGCAGGCGCCCTGGTACTCATCGCCTTCACCATCCGCAACGACTGGGGACAGATCATCGTGGTCCTCGGCCTGATCCTGCTGGGCCTTGGGCAGGGCGCGATCGTGGCCCTGGTCTTCAATACGCTGCTCAGCGCCGTCCCCAAGCAACTGGCGGGCGACGTCGGTGCCTGGCGTGGTCTGGTGCACAACCTCTCCGGCAGTGTGGGCATCGCCGTGGCCAGCGCCTTCGCCGTCGGCATGCTGGCATCCCTCATCGCCAGCGGAGCCGCGGCGCACCCGGAGGTCTCCGATGAGTTGATCTCCAAAGTGAACATCAGCGATGCCAACTTCATGACCAATGAACAACTCGAAGCCACCATCGGCGACCGGGCGGGCAGCCCCGCGGAACTGGCTGCCGCCGTCGACGTCAACGCCGAGGCACGACTCCGCGCCCTTCAGTACTCGCTGCTCGGGCTAGCCGGACTTGCTTTGCTGGCGATCGTCCCCGCCGGAGGCATGCCCGGCCGGATGCAAGGGGATCTGCCCGAACAGCTCGAACCGGACGATCCCGATGCACTGGAGCCGGACGATCCCGACGCACTGGAGCTGGACGCTACCGATAACACCACCACGGGAAGGCGCGCGCAATGATCCACGACCCGTACAAGATCATCCCGGAGAGCTTCACGGCCATCCCGTCGGCGGAACGTGACGAGGCCGCCATGGAATGGGTCGCGGAGTTCGGCGAACTCGACGCCCTGGGCGTCCTGGTGACCACCGACGGCGGGGTTCCCGACGTTCTCGGACTCGACCGCGAGGCTCTGGCCCGGGCCGGGTTCAACGCTGATGCCGGGACCACGCTGCTACTGCCGGCCGCCTCCGGATCCACCCTGCTGGTGGCCGTGGGCGGCGGCGCCTCCGGGGAACTGGATGCCGGCAGGCTGCGCAACGCCGTTGCCGTCCTGATGCGCGCCACCGCACGGCATCCACGCATCGGTTTCGACTTGCCGGCCGTCGCGGGGATGGACGCGGCGGCTCTCGGCCAGGTGCTGGCGGAGGGCACGTTGTTGGGCCGCTACCGCTTCGATGTGCTCCAGAGCAAACCAAAGGATGTTCCACTGGCGCTCCTGCAGCTGCGCACCCCCGGAATCGATCTGGAATCCGCCACAGACGGTCTGGCGGCGGGACGCGTCGCCGCGCGGGCCACCAACATCGCCCGGGATTTGTGCAATGCCCCGCCCAGCCACCTCACGGCGGCCGGTCTCGGCGAGATTGCCAAGGAGCTGGGGGCGCGTTTCGGGTTCGACGTGGAGGAGTTCGACAAACAGCAGCTGATCGACCTGGGCTGCGGCGGACTGCTCGGCGTCAACGCCGGCAGCGCCCAGGAGCCGCGCATGCTCAAGCTCACGTTCACACCCGAAGGCGAACCCACCGGACACTTGGGCATGGTCGGCAAGGGCATCATGTATGACTCCGGCGGGGTGAGCCTCAAGCCCAGCGACCCGATGCATCTGCTCATGAAGATGGATATGGGCGGTGCGGCCTCCGTCCTCTCGTGCTTCACCGCGCTGCGCGAGCTCAAGGCTGCCGCAAAGGTGACCGGTTTCCTGATGTGCACCGACAACATGCCGTCGGGCTCGGCGTACAAACTTGGCGACGTCCTCACCGCCCGCGGCGGAACCACCATCGAGGTCAAGAACACCGACGCGGAGGGCCGGCTGGTCATGTGTGATGCGCTGACTTTGGCCGTGGAAGAGGGCACGGACGCCGTCGTCGACATCGCCACGCTGACCGGAGCCTCGTTGATGGCGCTGGGGCAATTGACCGCTGCCCTCTTCGGCAACAATCAACCCCTGGTCGACCGGGTGCGCGACGCCGCCGCGCACACCGACGAGCAGGTCTGGCAGCTGCCGCTGGAGCGCCAGTACCGGAAGCAACTGGATTCGGACATCGCGGACATTTCCAACCTCGGCGGAAAGTACGCGGGGGCGACCACCGCCGCACTTTTTCTCGCTGAGTTCGTGGGCGACACCCCCTGGGCCCATCTGGACATCGCCGGCACGATGCAGTCGGACACCGATGATGTCTGGCGGTCAAAGGGCGCGACCGGGTTCGGCACCCGCATCCTCATCGAACTCGCCCGCAGTTTCACCCCGGACCCGGCCGCTTCCGCCGCCCTTCAAACCGAATAGTGCTGGAGTCAGATGGCGTAGCGAAGAATTCCGGCGGCCTGCACATTCTCCGGCATATCGGATCGTCGCACCGCGAGCACCTGAGCACCCGTTCCGAGCGCCCGCCGGGCAATCTCCTCGATCGCGTCCTGGCCCGTATCCGCATCCAGGCTGAGCAAACCATCGTCTCCGACCGAACCGTTGACCTCTGCATCCATGTCCACGACGAGCGTAGCAACCGCACCGAAGGCAGCCGCCCGTGCCAGATCGCTGAGGTCCGTCGAGGCACGACCGTTGGTGCGGCGCTCTTCAAATGTCGTTTGCAGCGCAACAAGATCGGCCGCGTAGATCCGGTCGAGCACACCGCGCGCCGCATCCGCCAACTGGGCAGGGGTCAGTTCGTCGGGGTTCCCCTCGATGACCTCAGTGGCGAGGTGTGAGTATCCTGCGAGATTGCGGTAGATGCTCCTGAGCGGCTCCGTCGCAGCGATAACCAGCGGTAGGGACTGGCTGTTCAAAATGGGGCGAAGCGCGTGGTCGACGGACCGGGCGTACTGGGTTAGACGCACCTTGCGTCCCTCGTCGCCCTGCAGCCGCCCGGAGGGGGCGCGGCCGCCGATCGAGTCGAGCCCGACGGCGCTCGCGGCATCACGTGGCATGCCCGGCACCGTGATTTCTTCGGCAGGCCGGTCGGCCGAGACTTCCACGAGGCGCGCCCCGTTCTGGGAGATCGCGAGCACGAGCGCCGCGTTCGGGAAGGTCAAGGCTCGGAGGAGCGGGGTAATTGCGAATCGATCGGTCACGGTCACGTGGTCTTCGAGATCGTTGGGCAAACGGAATTCAAGAATCGATGATGGTGTCGCGAAGATGGCCAGGCTCCGCCCCATGTCAAACCAGAATTCCGGGGCCTCCAGCAGCTCGTTGAGAGACGTTTCTATCGCGGCGGCCGATTCTTGGCCTCCCCCCGCGCGGAGCTGATCAATCGCGGAACCGAACAACACACGCGCCCTGGTCTGGTTCTTCTCCGAATCGGCCGGGACGCTGCTCGTCGGTAAGTACACCGTGACGCTGTGCGGATCGCGTGCGGCCGCCAGACGTTCCACGTCATATCGGGTTGGCATATCAATGTGCATGGGGTGCTCCTTTGCTATCTCTCCGGTACGTGCGTGATGAAGGGCAGGTTCCTGCAACTGCTTAATGGTGCCTGTGCCGCCGCAGGCAGCAATACCTGACCAGCCCAGCTTCAGACCCTCCGATGCCGGTGTCAACAGACGGCGGAAGTTGTACCGCACCCGCTTCACCATGCGTTAGCAGCGACTAACGTATTAATAGTGATGATCTTCTGGAAGTTGCCACCGAAGGGAAATCTGATGCCTTTCACCAAAACCGTCTTCCTCCCGGTGAATCCGGAAGCGGTCGACGGCGAGCATGGACCGGCTCGTAGCATTCACGGGCCGCGAAGTAGCCGGCAAACGAGGCGCGCCGGACGCCGGACGGACGAGAAATAGACATGGTTGATGTCGCGACGGAGATTGTCATCCGGCGGCCGCGCGAGGTCGTGGCCGGCTATGCTTCGGACCCCGAGAACGCCCCCAAGTGGTACACCAACATCAAGACGGTCCGCTGGGAATCCACGCCGCCCCTGGCGGTCGGGTCCCGTCTGGCCTTCCGTGCCCGCTTCCTGGGCCGGAACCTGGACTACGTGTACGAATTCACCGAGCTGGACCCGGGCGCGAAGCTGGTCATGCGGACGGCGCAGGGCCCCTTCCCCATGCAGACCACCTACACCTGGGCTGACACGGACGGCTCAGCAACCCGAATGACACTGCGCAACTCCGGGAAGCCGGCGGGATTCTCCGCGGTCGTGAACCTCCTGATGGCCCCGATGATGCGCCGCGCGATGCAGAAAGACCTCGCCACGCTGAAACAGATCCTGGAGGCGGCCTGACGGCCGTGGAACGTCACCCTGATCTTCCGTCACGGCGCAACCCTGGCAGGGACTGCAGGGTCTTGACGCGGAGATCCAAGGCGGAGGACGCTCGTGTCAGGTCCTCCGGCGGTCCCGGACCAGTTGGGACTCGGCGTCGCAGGTCCACACCTGGAAGTCCGACCTGAGGAGTGCGCCCATGAACCACCAAATCAACGAGCTGCTGGCCCGCCAGGCCGGTAACGGGTTGCCGGAAGCCGCCGGCGGTTCACGCTAGGGCCGATCAGAGTATGGCGCTGGCATATGCCTTCACGGCCACGCTGTGGCACTATCCGGGAGAAGCAGGGTGGCACTTCCTCACCCTCCCGGAACAGCTTGCAGCGGAGATCAGGGAGGACACGGCAATGTTCCGTCGGGGCTTTGGTTCCGTGAGAATCACGGCCACGGTCTCCGGCCACAACTGGTCCACGTCACTCTTTCCCGACAGCAAGACCGGCACCTATCTGCTTCCCGTCAAAAAGGCGATCAGAACGGCGGCCGGCCTTGAGGCAGGGGATCAGGTCACGGTTCGCCTTGAGGTGCCCGAGTCAGTCTGAGCACCCCCGGACGCGTCCCGTGTTTCCTCCTCTCTGGCTCTGGCGCGTGCCGACGAAGGAGACGAGAATGGGTCCGTGTTTCCTCCTCGCCCTGACGGGGACGGTCCTGCGATGAACGACGCCGCCCGCAAGATCCAGCGGATCTACCTCACATTGACGCTGGGAAACACCCTCGCGGCCTCGTTCATCTGGGGGATCAACACCCTCTTCCTGTTGGATGCCGGTCTCAGCAACCTCGAGGCGTTTGCCGCTAATGCGTTTTTCACCGCCGGAATGGTGCTGTTCGAGGTGCCGACCGGGGTGATAGCGGACGGCTGGGGGCGCCGCGTGTCGTTCCTGCTCGGCACCGTGACCCTGGCCGTATCGACCTACCTCTACTACCTGCTCTGGCAACTGTCCGCCCCGTTCTGGTCGTGGGCGGTGGTGTCGGTATTGCTCGGTCTGGGCTTCACGTTCTTCTCGGGCGCGGTTGAGGCGTGGCTCGTCGACGCGTTGCGCTTTTCGGGCTTTGAAGGCGGGCTGGAGGCGGTGCTCGGGCGGGGCCAAATGGTGTCGGGGGCAGGGATGCTCGTGGGCTCGGTAGCCGGCGGTGTGATTGCGCAGGCTACCAATCTGGGCGTGCCGTTCCTGCTGCGCGTCGGCGTGCTGCTGGTGATGTTCGGTGTGGCCTTTGCCCTCATGCGCGATGTCGGATTCACCCCCGAACGTGCGGCCCATCCTCTGCAGGCAACGCGTGCCGTCCTCTCCGCGTCGGTCGAGAACGGATTGAAAAATCCGCCGGTACGCTACGTGATGCTGGCAGCGCCGTTCACTGCCGGCGTCGGCTTCTACGTGTTCTATGCCCTCCAGCCGTACCTCCTGGAGCTCTTCGGCGACCCGCGCGCGTACTCCGTGGCGGGCCTGGCGGCGGCACTGGTGGCGGGAGCAGAGATTCTCGGCGGTTGGCTGGCTCCCCGCATCCGGCTCCTCGTCCGCAAACGCACGACGGTGCTGATTCTGTGCAGCATGCTGAGTGCCCTGATTCTGGTCGTTCTCGGGTTCACCCGTGTGTTCTGGGTGGCCCTCGTGCTGCTGGCGCTCTGGGCCGTGGTGTCCTCGGCGGGCACCCCGGTGCGGCAGGCCTACCTGAACGACATGATCGCCTCGAAGCAGCGGGCCACGGTGCTGAGCTTCGACTCACTCATCGGGTCCAGTGGTGGTGTGGTGGTGCAGCCGGTGCTCGGTCGGGCAGCCGACGTGTACGGCTACCCTGCCTCGCTGGCGATCGGCGGCGTGATCGAGTTGATCGCGGTGCCCTTCCTGCTGGCGAGCCGACGGCAGCGCCACCCGTCCGACCAGGCCAACGCCCCGACCAGCATCACGGACGCGGAATCCTAGGCGCCCTCGACGGTGCCGTCACCGGCTGGCAGCCGCGAAGTTTCCTTCGCGCCGGCGGCGATTTCGCACGGTATTGACTCCCGCGGCCCCGAGCCTACGATAGTGCGCATCAGCACCTTCGAGGAGCAGATGTGTGTTGTCCATCGCCGATGCTGAGCATTGCGGAAGGCACCTGGGGTGACTTCCAGCAACCCGATCAACAAGGATCAAGAGGGAGAAACAATCATGCTGAAGGATCTCGAAATCATCGCAGTCCTCCCCGCGAAGGACATCGCCCGGGCGGCTAACTACTACCGTGACGTGCTGGGACTGGAGCCCTCCGACGCCATGGACGAGGAGAATCTGCTGTACCGCTGCGGCAAAGGAACGGCCTTCCTGGTCTACAAGACCGACAATGCAGGAACAGCGAAGAACACCCAGATGGGCTGGGCAACAGACGACATCGAAGCCGAGGTGCAGGATCTGCGCGGCCGCGGTGTTGTGTTCGAGGAGTACGACTTTCCCGGTCTGAAGACTGAGAACGGGATCGCTTCTACTCCGGTGGGCAAGGCCGCGTGGTTCCTGGACAGCGAAGGCAACATTCTGAATCTCTTCCAGCGCTAGAAGCGCCGGCC
>DATITT010000095.1:0-4852 GCA_035467435.1 Arthrobacter sp.
GGCCCGGGAAGTCTACGCCGCGTACCGGGGCCTGCCGGAGGACAAGCTGCCGGTGGTGTGCGCGCTGGAGACAACGGATCGGATCGAGATGCTGCCGGACCACCTGCGGCGCCTCGGCGAGGCCGCCGGGGCCGGCCCCGAACCCGTCCTCCCGGAGCAGCCCGAGGGGATGCGCAGTACCTCCGCCAGCCCGCTCGTGGCCTGCCTGTCCGACGCGATCCGGTTCTACATGGAGTTCCACCGGCTCTACGACCAGGGCTACGTGGCGCACATGCATGACGCCTTCGCGGCCTGCGCCGCCGTCGGGCGGACCCCGTTCACCACACGGCTGGCCACGGTCGACGTCGAAACCGGCTCGCCGCTGCTGGCCGGCTCCACGGTGGCGGATTTCCGCGGCCTGTGGGGCCTGCCGCCCAACGCCCGGATCGTGTCCACCAACAACCCGGAGCAATGCTTCGAGGAGCTGATTTCCTCCGTCGGCGCGCTGGCGCGGCGGAGCATGTCCTCCGGTCCGCCCAAGGCTGGTTAGGATGGTAGCTGCGCCGAGGTGACATAGGCGGATGTTGCAGCCCCCACCGAAGGACCATCCCCATGTCACAGCAGTCCCTGACTCTCCCTGCCACCGGAACCGGCCCCGGTGCCGCCAGGGCACGGCGCAGCCGCCGCCTGCTGGAGCTCGCCGGTGCCGCCGCGATCGCGGCCACCTACATCTTCCTTGTCCTCAGCCAGCCTGCGGACATCGCCAACGGACCGGCCGGGTTCTCCGCGCTCGTGGCCCTCGGCGGATTCCTGCTCGGCGCGGTCCTGCTGATCGCCGCGGCACTTCCGGTCCTCCCCACGTCCACCCTGGTGCTGATGCCGGTGGCCCTGGTCCTGAACGTGGTCCTGGGCCAGCTCATGGGCACCACCGGACTGCCGTTCTACTTCGACGCCATCGGCACCGTGCTGATCGCTGTCCTGGCCGGCCCCGCGGCGGGAGCGGCCACGGGCGCCCTGAGCAGCATCGTCTGGTCCTTTTTTAACCCGACCGTGCTTCCGTTCGCGGCCGGGGCGGCTCTGATCGGCTTCCTCGCCGGACTGGCTGCCCGCGGCGGGCTGTTCCGCCGGTTTTACCTGGCACCCGTGGCCGGTTTCGTCACCGGCATCCTGGCCGGCGTCGTCTCCGCCCCGATCGCGGCCTTCGTCTTTGGCGGCACTGCGGGCCTCGGCACCGGAGCGGTGGTCGGTGCTTTCCGCGCCATGGGCGACACCCTGCTGGCAGCCATCACCAAGCAGGCGCTGATCTCGGACCCGATGGACAAGGCCATCGTCTTCGGCATCGCCGCCCTGCTGGTGTACGCCCTGCCGCGCCGCACCACCGTGCAGTTCCCCTTCGTGCGGCGCTTCCGGGTGCTCGCCGGCAAGGGGCCGGGAACGCCCGAAGCCTGAGGCGGACACCCCATTCGCATGCCCTCCACGCTCCACCCGCTGACCCCGCTGACGGCGGCCGGCTGCACCGCGGTGATCACGACGGCGGCAGCCACCTGGCCGCTGTCCGTCGCGGTCGCCCTGGCGGCCGTCCTGCTGGCCCTGCGGGCCGGCGTCGGACGGCGGGTGCTGGGAACGGCTGCCGCGGTGCTGGTTCCCCTGGGATTGTCCCTGCTGATGCTGCACGGGCTGTTCTTCCCGGAGGGCCGCACCGTCCTGGCGGAATGGGGTCCGGCGCGGGTCACGGCGGAAGGCCTTGCCTTCGCCTGGGAGGCGGGCACCCGCACGGGTGCCTGCGTGCTGGTGCTGCTGCTCTTCTCCTTCACCGTCAGCGCCCCCGATCTCGTCGCGGCGCTGGCCGCGCGGGGGCTGCCGCCGCAGTTCGGCTTCGTCCTGGGGTCCGCACTGACCCTGCTGCCGGCCATGGCCGGACGGCTGGAGCGCATCAGGGCGGCGCAGGAGGCGCGCGGCCTGGTGCTCCGCGGCGGGGTGCTGTCGAGGATCGCGGCCGTCCGGCTGCAGATGGTCCCCCTGGTGCTGGGCCTTATCGAGGCTTCCGGCAGCCGTGCCCAGGCCCTGGAAGCCCGCGGCTTCGGCGGCCCGGGACCCCGGACCAGCTACCGCGAGGTCGCGGACCCGCCTGTCCAGCGCCGGTTCCGTGCCGTGCTGCTGCTGCTCACCGCGGCAGCCGTGGCACTCCGGCTCGGGGCCTCCTGGCCGGCGGCGGGGCCCGTATGAGCAGTCCCACCACCGCGACCGGGACCGGTGGCGTGCTGGCTGCCCGGATCGGCAGCTTCAGCTTCCACGGCGGGAGAACCCCCGCGCTGCGCGGCGTCGAATTGAGCGTCCGTCCGGGCAGCCTGACGGTGGTCCTGGGCGGTTCCGGGAGCGGCAAGACCACCCTGGGCAAGCTGCTGGCCGCCTGGCACCGGCCCGGACAGTCCGGATCGCTCACCGGGTCGCTCACGCTGGACGGGGCGCGGCTGGAGTTCCTGGGCCGCGCGGACGACCCCCGGATCAATCCTTCCGCCTGGTCCTGCCGGGTCGGCTACGTCCCCCAGGATGCGGCCGCCATGCTCTCCACGGTCCGCCCCACCGTGGCCGAGGAACTCGCCTTCGGCCTGGAAAACCGCGGCACCCCGCGGACCGGCATGCTCAGCGCCGTGGCGGGCACGGCGGAGCTGACGGGGCTCACGGCGCTCCTGGACCGGGATCCCGCCACCCTGTCCGGCGGGGAACTGCGCCGGCTGGCGATGGCCTGCGCTGTCATCCAGGACCCCGGCGTGCTGGTGCTTGACGAACCGCTCGCCTCCCTGGACGCTGCAGGAATCGTCCAGGTCCGGGATCTTATCAACCGGCTGACCGGCGCCGGGACCGCCGTCGTGGTGCTGAGCCAGTCCGCCGACGGCCTCGCCCGCTCCGCCGGGCACTGGATCATCCTCGACGGCGGCACCGCCACCGCCAGCGGCCCGCCCCGGGAACTGGTCAAGTCAGCGGAACTGGCCCGGACCGGGACCGTGCTGCCCGCGGTCACCCACACCGTGCCCGCCGTCCGGGCCTCCTTGCCGGAGCCGGCGGCCGCACCGGTGCTGGACCTGGAGGGCCTCGGTTTCGGCTACCCCGGGACCGGCGATGCTTCGGCCAAGCCGCTGCTGCGGGACCTCCGACTCGCGGTGCGGCCGGGAGAGATTGTGGCGGTTACCGGCCCGAACGGGGCTGGCAAATCCACGCTGCTGCGCCACCTCAACGGACTGCTGCGGCCGCACACCGGGGACGTGCGCGTCCAGGGACGGAGCCTCGACGGGATCCCGACCGGCCGCATCGCTGCCTCGGTCGGCCTGCTCTTCCAGCATCCCCGGGACCAGCTGTTCGAGCGGACCGTGCTGCGGGAGGCCAGCTTCGGCCTGCGGCGGCTGTATGGCAGGGACGCCGGCGCCAGGGCGCACGAGGCGCTGGAGGCCGTGGGGCTGTCCGCGGACGCGCACGTGCACCCGGCAGAGCTGCCGGCCTCGAAACAACGGCTGCTCGCCCTGGCCACGGTCCTGGCCCGCGGCCCGGCCGTGCTCGCACTGGATGAGCCGACGGTGGGACTGGACCGGCATGGCCTCGAACGGCTCAGCCACGCCGTTGCCGCCGCGGCGGCGCGGGGCGCCGCCGTCGTGATGGTCACCCACGATGCCGCCTACGCCCGGGCCACGGCGCACCGCGTCCTGGAGCTCGACGGCGGGACCCTGCGCGACGCCTGACCGGCAGGGGGCTTGTGACCCTACCGGGCCACCGCCGGGTACCCGAGCATGGGGCCATGGGCACCCCAGCAGACAACGCCACCAATGCCGGGGTACCGGCCGTCCTGGCCATTTCGTCCGGGATCTGGCTGGTTCTCGGGGCCGCCGGCACCCTCTGGACGCTGATGGGGCTGCTCATGATCCTGGCCTTCGGTGGGATGGTCGGGCCGCAGACGTACCTCCCGGCACTGGAGCTCTACCTGGGCAGCGGGGCCGTGTTTGTGTCGGGTGTTCTGTTCTCCGTGTTCCTGAGACGGGGCCGGCGGCTGGCGCGCGTCGTCCTGTCGGCGTTCGCAGTGGCTTTTTCGGTATTCCTCTACTACCCCTACCTCCCAGGCGGGCCGTCCGCCGTCGAGGTGCCGTGGCAGGTGGCGCTGATCTCTCCCGTCGGCGCGGCCGTTGTCGCTGCGGTCATCGCCACGGTGCTGATGTGGCTGCCGCCGGCCAACGCCTATTTCGCCCGCGGCGGTGCGCCCACGCCTGGAACACCAGCCGGGTCCGAAGCCGCGTCCGGCCGCGTGCCGCAGACCGTGACGGCAGCGGTCTGGATCCTGGCTGTCTCCGGTGCCATCGCAGCGCTGGAGGCGGTGCTGGGCCTGCTCGTCCTGTCGGGAAGTACAGGGTCTGATAGAAACCTCACTCCGGCGCTGGTGCTCTATCTGACACTTGCCGCGGTGGCGGTGGGGTACCTCGCCTGCGCGAGGGCGGTCCGGCGTGGAAAGCCGTTCGTCCGCCCCGTCGCTGCCGTCATCCCCCTGGTCGGACTGGGCCTCGTGGTGCTGGCCTCGATCGCCGCGTTTTCGTCCGCATCCGCCGTCAGCCCGGCGGCCGCGGGCGGGCTGCCGGCGGCGATCCTCCTGGCTGTCCTTTCCCAGGGGCTGCCGATTATCGGCGGGCTGGCTGCTGCGGTCCTCATCTGGCTGCCCCCGGCCCGCGGATACTTCCGCCGCGGCGCCGAGGTTCTTCCGGCCGGCACCAGCGGCTCCTGACACGGCAGCGCCGCCGCCCGCACCCATTAGGAGTGCGGACGACGGCGCCGGATGTGGCGGTGCAGGCCCGGTGCAGGCCCTGATCAGGCGCGGTGCAGGCCCTGATCAGGC
>DATITT010000096.1:0-3840 GCA_035467435.1 Arthrobacter sp.
GTGGGCGCGACCGGCTCCACCTTCGGCGGGGTGCTGTACGTGGACTCGCTCTCCGAAGCGGACGGCCCCGTCCCCACGTACCTGGTCCTCATCCGGCACGACGCCAAACTCATCACTGAAGGCCTGACGGGAGCGGCATCATGAGCACTCCGGCCATTCTGGTGGAAAACGTCACAGTCCACTACGGGGAGGTCCTGGCGCTCGACGCCGCCTCACTCACCGTTGGGGCGGCCCGGATCTGCGGGCTGGTGGGCATGAACGGCTCCGGCAAGTCCACGTTGTTCAAGGCGATCATGGGAATGGTCAAGCCCGACGCCGCCCGCGTCCTCATCAACGGCGAGTCGCCGGCGAAGGCGCGCAAGAAGGGCGGAATCGGCTTCGTCCCGCAGAGCGAGGACGTGGACTGGCAGTTCCCGCTGTCCGTCCGCGACGTGGTGATGATGGGCCGCTACGGGCACCAGGGCTTCACCCGCCGCCCGTCCAAGGCGGACCGCGACGCCGTCGACCTCGCCCTGGACCGGGTGGAACTGTCCGAGTTCGCCAACCGGCAGATCGGCCAGCTCTCCGGCGGCCAGAAGAAGCGCGCCTTTGTGGCCCGCGGAATCGCCCAGGGTGCCACCATGATGCTCCTGGACGAGCCCTTCGCCGGGGTGGACAAGCGCTCCGAGGCAACGATCACACGCCTGCTGAAGGAACTCGCCTCGGACGGCTGCACCATCCTCGTCTCGACCCATGACCTGCACGCCCTGCCGCAGCTCTGCGACGAGGCGGTGCTCCTGATGCGCAAGGTCCTGATGCACGGCCCGCCCGAGGTGGTGCTGCAGCCCGAGCACCTGGCCATGGCCTTCGGCCTCGACGTCCTCAACCGGGACCTTCCCGAGCTGCCCGACGGACCCGACGGCCCGGACGTTCCGGGCGTTCCGGTTGCCGGCGTTGCGGTGCGGGACCGTCCGGATCCCGGCCTTGCGGCCCCCGGCGTTTCGAACCAGCCGGGCAGGAACTGACCCATGGATTTCCTGGACCTTGTGCTCGAACCCCTCGGCTATGGCTTTATGGTCCGCGCCATCGTCACCACGGCGCTCGCGGCGATCGTCTGCGCGGTGCTGAGCTGCTGGCTGGTGCTGATCGGCTGGTCGCTGATGGGGGACGCCGTCTCCCACGCCGTGCTGCCCGGGGTGGTGCTCGCCTACATCGTCGGGGCTCCCTTTGCGCTGGGGGCGTTGGTGTTCGCGCTGATTGCCGTGACCCTGATCGGGGTGGTCCGCAACACCAGCCGGGTGAAGGAGGACGCGGCGATCGGGATCGTGTTCAGCTCGCTGTTCGCCCTGGGCCTGGTGCTCATCTCCGTCACACCCAGCCAGACGGACCTCAGCCACATCATCTTCGGCAACCTGCTCGGCGTCAGCGTTCCCGACCTCATCCAGGTTCTGGTGCTGGGTGTGGTCGCCTTTGCCATCCTGATCCTCAAGCGGCGGGACCTCACGCTGTACGCCTTCGACCCCACGCACGCCCATGCGATCGGGCTGTCCCCGAAGCGCCTCGGAGCCCTGCTGCTGGGCCTGCTGGCGCTGACGTCCGTGGTGGCGCTGCAGACCGTGGGCGTGGTCCTGGTGGTGGCCATGCTGATCATTCCCGGGGCCACGGCCTACCTGCTGACGGACCGGTTCTCCCGCATGCTGGTGATCGCTCCGGTCATTTCCGCGGTGTGCTCCATCACCGGCATCTACCTCAGCTACTACCTGGACACCGCCTCCGGCGCCATGGTGGTCCTGACGCAGGCGGCCGCGTTCGCCGTCGTCTATCTGTTCAGCCCCCGGCAAGGGCTCATCGGCACCCGGCTGGCGATGTCCCGGCGCCGGAAAGCGGCCGCGCTCGCCGCCTGATGCTGCCCGCCCGGGCCCCCGTTCGACGGCGGCAGGCACGTCAGTCGGGGCCTGCGGTGTCATACTTGACGACGCAGGCCGCCGCCGGGACGGCTCGCCACCTACCTGCGAGGACTCCTTGAGCGAACATCTCCGCCTTTCGGGCGTATCCCACGGCTACGGGGACCGCCAGCTGTTTGCCGACGTCGACCTTGCCATCACGGCCGGCGAACACGTGGCGATCGTCGGCGAAAACGGCGCGGGCAAATCCACGCTGCTCCGGATTTTGGCCGGGCTCGAGGCGCCGGACGAGGGCACCGCCGTCAGCCGGGGCCGCGTGGGCTATCTTGCCCAGACACTCGGCCTGCCTGACCAGTTCACCGTGAGCAACGCGATCGACGCCGCACTGGCATCCCTCCGCGACATGGAGGCCGAGCTGGATCGCCTGGAGGACGGGCTTGCCGACGCGGAAGCGGACGAACTCGAGCGCTACGGAAACCTGCAGACGCAGTACCAGCTCAGGGAAGGCTATGCCGCGGAATCCCGGGTGGAGGCGGCGCTGGACCGGCTGGGCCTGGGCGGGCTGGACCGGATGAGGACCCTGGGTTCGCTCTCCGGCGGGGAACAGGAACGCGTGGCACTGGCCTGCGTGATGGCCGACCCCGCCGACATCCTCCTGCTGGACGAACCCACCAACCACCTTGACGCCAGCGGGACGGCCTGGCTGGAGGCGCGGCTGGCGGCGCACCGCGGAACCGTGGTGGTGGTCTCCCACGACCGCGTTTTGTTGCGCAAAGTTGCCTCCACTGTGATTGAAGTGGACGCCGAACGCCGGACGGTCAACCGCTATGGCAACGGCTACGAAGGATACCTGCGGGAGAAGGCTGCCGAGCGCCAGCGCTGGGCGCAGCAGTACCGCGGGTGGCTGGACGCGATGGAGGCCGAACGGCTCCAGGCGGACACGGTCGCGGGGAAGATGGGCTACGCCCGCCAACGCGACGGCGACAAAATGGGCTTCGACTTCAAGGCCGGCACGTGGCAGAAGGCAGCCTCCAGCAAGGTCCGCAATGCCCAGGAGCGTCTCCGCAGGCTGGAGTCAAACCCCATCGACCGTCCGCCGGTGCCCCTGAAGCTGGCGACGGACCTGCGGGCGGACGTTGCCGCGGGACCCGCGCTGGAAGCCCGGGGAGTGACGGTGCCCGGGCGGCTGGAACCGACCGACATCACGGTGGAGGCGGGCCAGAAGATCCTCATCACCGGACCCAATGGTGCCGGCAAGTCCACGCTGCTCTCCGTCCTTGCGGGCACGCTGGAACCGGCCGCGGGCACCGTCGTGAGGCACGGCCGGATCGGCTACCTGCAGCAGGAGCTGGAGCTCCCGCAGCGCCCGGGGCTGCGTCTCCTGCCGGCTTTCGCAGCAGGCCTGGGCGGCAACATCGATGAGCACGCGGAGGCGCTGCTGCGCCTGGGGCTCTTCCGGACCAGCGAATTCCACGTCCCGGTGGGAAGCCTCTCCGCAGGGCAGCAACGCAGGCTGGCGCTTGCCCGGCTGCTGCTGGGCGGATTCGGGACGATGCTCGTCGATGAGCCCACCAACCATCTGGCGCCCGTCCTGGTGGAGCAGCTCGAATCGGCTCTGTCGGACTTCGCCGGGACGCTGGTCATGGTCAGCCACGACCGCGCGCGGGGGGAATGGTTCGACACCTGCGCCCGCGAGAGCAGCACCGGGAACCGCGCCGAGAGCAGCACCGGGAACCGCACCGGGAACTGGCTCCGGTACGCCATGCGGGACGGCGCTCTGGCCTAACAGGCGGCAGAACTGACGGACGTGCCGGACCCTAATGGACTTCAATCGAACAATATTCGGCAATCCGGCCCGCAGCACATTACTCATTAGGCAAAGCGGCCGCATGGTGTTGCCCGCGTCACGGCGGGCTCCGGAATGCCAGTACGATAGATGAGCCGCGCGAGCTTCGAC
>DATITT010000097.1:0-14632 GCA_035467435.1 Arthrobacter sp.
CGGAGTCCGGGCCGGCGGACTCGGTGCCGGCGGACTCGGTGCCGGCGGAGTCCGGGCCGGCGGACTCGACGGCGGGTTCGGCGTCGGGGTCCTCACGGACAGCGGCGTCTTCGATGTTCCGCATTACCGTCTGTTCCCAGAGGTGGTCGTAGGTCCCGGTGGGCTCCTGCTCGGCCGGTTCCGGTGCCGCGTCAGGCTGCTGCGCGGACGGCTCGGCCTCACGCCCGGCCGCTGCGGATTCGGCGTCCGGTGCGGGTTCCAGTTCCGGTTCCGGTTCCGGTGCGGATTCGGCGTCTGGTGCTGGTTCCGGTTCCGGTTCCGGTTCTGGTTCTTCGTGCAGGGTGCCGTCGAGTTCGAAGTCCTCACCGGGGAACTCCAGCACGGTCTCCGCGGAGGCACCGTGCTCGCTCAGTCCGGCCTCGATGTCGGCTTCGGCTGCCGCCAGGACTTCGTCCTCCACCGCTGCCTCGTCCTTGGCCGCCGGGGCGGCAGCCGGTACGGCAACACCGGTGACGTCCACCCGCAGGCCCCGGAGCAGGACCACCCCGTCACCCAGCGGAAGGTCGGGCACCGCCCCGGAGGAGGCCTCGGCGTCGGCACCGGGGACGGTCAGGCTGAATCCTTCAGCCGCCGCGAAGTTCCGTTCCGTCCAGGTGGTGACCTCGCGGCCGCTCAGTTCCACCGGGCCGGACGGCAGGTCCACGGTGAGGTCGATCTCGCCGCGCAGGAACACCTGGACGGAACCGCGGCGGGCCACGATCGCGAACCACGGCAGCCGGGAGAGCGAACCGCCGGAGGCCGAGGACACGGCGTCGAGCACCTCGTGTGCCTCGGGCCCGGTGCCGAGCAACTCCCACAGCGAGTCGACCAGGGCCGGCGCGCTGTCCGGGCGCAGCAGCACCACGGTTCCGGAGCGCACCACACCGAGCCAGCTGCCGGGCGTGTACCGCGCGGCAGCGGCGGGGTTACTGCTTGCCATCATCCGGGTCCTTGCCCTGTCCTTCAGAAACCTGTCCTTCAGAAGCCTGTCCCTCAGAAACCTGTCCGTCAGAGACCGGTTCCTCAGAGACCGGTTCCTCAGAGACCGGTTCCCCGGTGGGGGTCAGGTCCAGTGCAGCGGTCCGCGGCAGGGTGTCCATGTCCTCCGCTGCGGCGGCGCTGCGCGGCGCGGTCCGGGCGCCGCCGTCGTCGTTGTTGACATCGGTGGCGTCCACCACGATGCAGGTGACATTGTCCCGGCCGCCGCTGCGCAGGGCCGCCTGGATGAGTTCATCCACGGCCGCCTGCGGGTCCGCCCGGGAGCGCAGGATGTTGGAAATGTGCTCGTCGTCGAGTTCGCCGTTGAGCCCGTCGGAGCAGACCAGGATCCGGTCCCCCTCCTCGATGGGCAGCAGCCAGTAGTCGGCCTCGATCTCGTCGCCGGTGCCCAGGGCGCGGGTGACGACGTGCCGGCGCGGGTGCACGGCGGCCTGCGCCTGGCTGATCTGCCCGGCGTCCACGAGTTCCTGGACCTCGGAGTGGTCGACGCTGACCTGCTTGAGTTTGCCCTGGCTGAGCCGGTACGTCCGGGAGTCGCCGATGTTGAGGACCAGCCAGTACGGGACGCCCATCTGCTCCACCACCACGACGCCGGAGAGTGTGGTCCCGGCGCGCGAGCCGGTGGCCTCGCGGATGCTTTCGTCGGCCATCAGCAGATGCTCCTGCACAACGCCGGCGGTGGCGTCCCGCTCGCCGCTCGCGAGCTGCGGGATCCGGGCGAGCGTGCGGACGCAGATGCCGCTGGCGATCTCGCCGGCCTCGTGCCCGCCCATGCCGTCCGCGACGGCGAAGACGGGATCGGAGGCAATGAAGGAGTCCTCGTTCATTTCGCGGCGCAGGCCGCGGTCCGTGCCATAGCCGGCGTTCAGCCGGACGCCCGGGGGTCTGCCCGGGGCCGGCACGGGGGCAGGGTCGGAACTGGCTGGGGAGGGAAGGTCGGCCGGCTGGGGAATCATGCCTGTCCTAGGTAGAAGGAGCGGTCACCGAAGTGCACGGTGGACCCGGGGCGGACGTGGGTGGGCTCCCCCGCCGCGAGGGCGGTACGGATACCGTCCGGGGTGGTGACGGAGCTGCCGTTGGTGGAGTCCCGGTCCGTGACCCAGACTCCCCCGTTTCCGGCCAGCAGGTACAGGTGGGTCTTGGAAATGGAACGGCCGGGATCGGCAACCGGGATGAGCTGCGCGGCGTCCTCTCCGGGGTGTCCGGCAGGGTTCCGGCCGATCAGCACGGTGCGGTCCAGTTCGATGTCGCGGCCGTCGTCCAGCCGGATCCGGATCATCGCCACGGTGACCGGGGCGTGCGTGTCGCCGCGGACCTGGGTGCGGTCGTGGTCGTCGTCGGGGTGCTGGCCCGGCTGGACATCCACGTTCGGGGAGGGGGGCGTCCGGGCGGGCGGCGCGAACGAGGCCGCCTGGGGAACAGGCCGGCGTTCGACGGCGGTCTGCCCGGCAGGTGCGGGCTGCGGCGCCGCGGGCGGTTGCCCCTGGTTGGGATTGAGCACCGCCGGAGCAACCGGGGCAGCCGGGGCCGCCGGGGCCACCGGGGCCACCGGGGCCGCCGGAGGGGCGGCGGGAGCAGCGGGGGCGGCCGCGGCCGCGGCACCCGCCAGCGGCGACACGACCTGCTGCACCGGCGGGAGGTCCAGGGGCGCGAAGCTGTACGGGCCCTGGATGCCGCCGGTGGTGATCGGATTGCGTCCGGCGTTGACGTCGAACACGAGGGTCTTCGCGGCCGTATCGTGCCAGCCGCGGAGTTGGCCGTTGCGGTCCCAGGCGCTGGAGAGCACCACGAGGACAGCCCAGGCAGCGCCCAGGAACAGGAGGGGTCCCAGCACCAGCAGGGCCACATCGAACCACTGGAAGATCACGACCGCGGCGGCGGCGACCACGGCGAGCAGCACGCCGGCGCCCGTGATGAGGCCGCGGAGGAAAACCGCTCCCCCGCCCGGGGCGGAGCCGTCAGCATCCGTGCTGCGGATGCCCATCAGCCGGTTGCCGGGGGTGGCACCGGAGCGGCCTTCGAGCGTGCCGACAACCGCAGTGTAGATCAGGGTAAGGCCTGCGCCGATACCGCCGAACAGCACCAGGGACGAGGTGTCATAGACGATGAATCCCCCGCTTTGGCTCCGGGTGACACCGGCGAAACCGATCGCCCCCAGGATTGCCAGGATGGTGACCGGCGGAAGCCAGTCCAGCACGGCGGCCCCCAGCCGCTTTCCGGCAGCGGCGGGCACCAGTTCAAGCTTGCTCGGCATCGATGGCCCTCCCCCTGGTCCGCGGCCCGTGTCTGGGCCCCGCGATATGGGGATACTACCGGGGATCAGGCCGGTGTGCCCGGCGGCGGGGTTCCCGGTGTCCGCGCCGCCGGGAACCTGCGGGTGGATCTCGTGCGGGGCCCGGGCCGCGGGAAGCTCCCGCACGTTGCGGACGTTCCGGGCGGAACGGTTACTCAGCGGCGTCCCGCAGGAGGTGCAGAACGCGGCCCCCTGGCGGAGCGGCTGCTGGCAGCGCGGGCAGCGCTCGGCGTCGTCGGTCATGGCGTGTTGCGGTTCTTCCTGGCGGTCTGGCTGGCGTCGGACGGGGTGTCGCCAGCAGCACCAAGGTGGGCTGCCGCCGCCGGACCGGACTCCACTGTACCTGCAGGCTTTTCCGGGCCTGCCGGCGCCGCGCGCTCCGGGCCGGGCCGGTCGGGCTTGAGGCCCCGGCGTTTGAGCGCGGCCCGGCCGTCGGCCAGCAGGGAGCGCGGCGAGAACCGGGCCCGCTGCCGCCCCCAGAAGCCGAGCGTTCCGGTCAGTTCCTTCAGCGAGCCGTCCACGGCCTCCCAGTACTGCCGCACCTGGTCCTCGCTTGGCTGGCCGGCGCCGAAGATCGCGGCATCGGCGCGGTCGGCGAGCAGCGTGGTGGTTCCGCCCGCGGCCGGGAACGCACCGGCGAGCACAACGGCGGATTCACGCCGGGTGGCCCGGGTGTCCACGCCGGCGCCGAGGTCCGTCGCGAGGCTGACGACTTCGTTCCAGCCGCCGCCGACGCGCTGCGCCGGCGGGCCCTCGCTGAAGCGGGTCTTCCGGCGCCGGGACTTGAGCAGGGCGATCAACAGCAGTGGCAGCGCCAGGATCGCGATCGGGATGAGCGCCAGGCCGATCGCCGTGAGGAGGGGTCCCCAGAAGAGCCAGGGGTTGTTCTTCTTCTCGTCGGCATCGAGCGCATCCGGTGAGGAGTCGGGCGGAAGGTCCGCGGGCTCCTGCGGCGGCGGCGGCGGTTGCAGCACCTGCGGCTTGGGCTTGGACTTGTTCTCCGGATCCGGCGGGATCGGCACATTGTCCTTCGGCGGGGTGGGATCGAAGGACACCCAGCCCGCGCGGTCGAAGGCGACTTCGACCCAGGCGTGGACGTCCTTGCCGGTGATCCTGATTTCGCCGGCGCCGTTTTCCGGGCTCTTGGGATCCGGGTAGAACCCCATCACCACGCGCGAGGGGATGCCCAGGTGGCGCAGCATAAGCGACATCGCGACGGCGTACTGCTCATCGTCGCCCAGCATCTGCTTGGCGGTCAGCAGGCTCCGGACTCGGTTGGCGCCGTGGCCCGAGACGCTGGGCAGCTGGCCATCGGCGATCAGGCCGTTGCTGAAGGCGCCCTTCTTCTGGAAGTGCGCCTCGATCTGGCGCACCCGGTCAATGGCGGTGGGGGCATCGGCGGCCAGGTCGTTCGCCTGGGATCCGACGACGGGCGGCACCTCGGCGGGGTCCGGGAGGGACATCCTGGCGAAGTCGTACTGCGTCAGTTGCCCGTGTTCCAGGGTGGCGGGATCAGCCACCTGGACGCGGTAGGCATCGCCCTTCGCCAGCCCCTTGGTGGTCACGGCCGTGTCCGTGCCGGCGTTGAAGTAGAGGCCGGACGCTGCGCCGGAGCTGTCACGGGCAAAGCTGATACCGGTGGTCTTGCGGCCGCCGGGCAGGAAGTAGCCCTGGTAGTCCTCGATCGTGATGTCCAGGGTGTAGTTGTTGCTGGGCACAATCCCGGTGGAGTCGGCCAGGGTGTTGAGGGATTTTGCGTCGCCCACCTTGCTGAAGCTGCCGGAGCCGTTCGGGTCCATGTTGTAGTTGGTGCCGTTGAAGGAATCGAGAGCGGCGAGCCGCACCCGGGCATCCCTGGGCAGGCCCTTGACTACGAACAGGTTCTCGTCTTTGTTGTCCTTGACGAAGTGGCGGAAGCTCGCCAGCGGCGTCACGTAGTCCTTGGGGTCGAACGGCGGAACGATCGTGTTGCGCAGCACGCGGCGGTCGTCACTGGCGGTGACCAGGGGGGACGCGACGGCGGTGACCGCCACGGCGACGGCGATCACCGCGGCGGCGGTGCCAAGCCGCCGGAGCGTGGCCGCGCGGGCGGTGGCCTCCTCCGCCTCCAGCCGGTTGACGGAGACCATGCGGGTGTCGCTGCGGCGGAGCGCGTCGCGGCGGAAGGTGGCCCAGGCGATCGCGACCACGGTGAGTGAGATGCCGCGCTCCACCGTGAGGAACCCTGCGTTGGTGCTGAAGGCGATGCCGGTGACGAACAGCACCAGCACCGGCAGCAGCGGCCAGTACGGGCTCCTGAGACGCCAGATCAGCAGCCCGGCCGCCAGCGCGGTGAGGAGCGAGCTCAGGAACGGCACGATCAGGGTGCCGCCGGCGGTGCCGACCGGCACACCGACGGTGAGCATGTCCTTCCATGCGAACACGACGCCGAGCAGCAGGGTGCGCAGCGAATCGAGGGTGGGCAGCACCGCGGCGAAGGAGGCCTCCGGGACTGCCAGGGCGGTGCCGAAGACGAGGTACACGCCGAGCGTGAGGGCTGCGGTGATCAGGAGCCCCAGCCGGTAGTGCACTGTGGCCGCGGCCAGGGCCAGGCCCAACAGGATCCCGCCGAAGCCCGCGACCAGGTAGTAGGGGTCCCCGCCGAAGCTAAGGCTGAAGCCGAGCACACCCAGGCCGAGCAGCACGGTGAGGGCACCGGCGTCGAGGGCGAGGTGCCAGAGCGGCTGGCCGCCGGTGAGGCCGGAACGCGGCGCAGCTGCCGCGTGGTTGCGGGGGCGGGGTGGAGTTGCGGTGCTCATGCTGCCGCCTTCCTCAGCACGATGGCCAGGTCCGAGAGGTCGCCGAGGGTCAGCACGGTCAGGTCCCCGATGGTGGCCCGGGCCGGCGCGGCGCCGGACTGGAGCCGGACGGCGAGGGTGCGCACGCCCATGGGCACCGCGGCCGAGGCGGAGCGCAGCTGGGTGGCGGTGACGTTGCTGCCCACGATCAGGAACACCACGGAGGCGTTGGGGACGGTGTCCGCAAGGCTCCGGGCGAGGTCGACGGCGGTCTTGCGCTGGGGTGCGCCGACGATCCGTGTCA
This sequence comes from Arthrobacter sp., assembly GCA_035467435.1. Classification (GTDB taxonomy): domain Bacteria; phylum Actinomycetota; class Actinomycetes; order Actinomycetales; family Micrococcaceae; genus Arthrobacter. Next base: position 6,413 of record DATITT010000097.1, read on the forward strand.
TTTCATCGAGCATGTTGCGGCCGGTCTCGCAGCGCAGCGGTCCCTTCTGGGTGAGCACATCGAGGTCGCGCTGTTCGCTGATGGCCTGCCGCCCGATCGAGGCGGCGGCGGAGATGGCCAGCTCGAACTCCTCTTCGGAGGCGTATTCGTCGGTGTTGATGGACAGTGAAATGGCGAGGTGCGCGCGGCGGGTTTCCTCGAACTGGCGGACCATGAGCTTGTTGGTGCGGGCTGTGGTCTTCCAGTGGATGTGCCTCCGATCATCGCCCGGCACGTAGTCGCGCAGCGCGTGGAAGGACACGTCGGCGCTGGACAGGTCCGTGGTGGGCATACCCTCGAGGTCGCGGATGAATCCGGCGGCCGAGCCGGCCAGCGCCGTGGTTTTCGGGTGCACGAACAGGTCTTCGGGTTCGGTCCAGAGCACCTGGCGGCGCAGCAGGTGCAGCGGGTCGGCGCGGACCGAGCGGACCGGGCCCACCACAATCACGGCGCGGCGCGCGGTGGGGATGGTGAACAGGTCCTCGTGGACCTGCCCGGGTTTCATCCGGGGCAGGTGGAACACGGCGGTGGCCGCCCCGACGGGGAGTTCCAGGTCCGCGGGCAGCAGGGGCCGGGCGGAGGTGTTGGAGACCGCGATACTGCCGACGGCACTGTCCCCCACCGCCACCCGCGTCCGCGCCAGGTCCAGCACGACGCCGTAGGAGGAGCGGCCCAGGATGAAGCCGACGGCGAGCACGAACAGGACGAACGCGGCGATCGCTGCCGCCTTGGCTTCCTGCCAGCCGAACGCCTGGCCAACGGTCCAGAGCAGGATCGAGGCGGCCAGCACGAACCAGCCCAGGACGCTCACCACGGACAGGACAGGCCACACGTAGCGCAGCCACAGCGCGCGGACGGCGCGCCAGGCCGGGGCGAGGGCCAGGCCTGCAGTGTTTCCGGCCTCGGTCCAGAGGGAGCCGGGATGCAGCCGGGTGGACCTGCCGTCCCGGTGGAAGGGCCGTTGCAGGCGTTCAGCAAGCCGGCTCAGCGGAGTGCTGGAGGACATATGGGTGCCTTTGTTCGTGCTGGGTTTTCTGGATGCCGTTGGTGGCAGTCGGTGCTGCCGGGCGGTGCTGCCGCCGGTACTGCGAGGCGGTGCGCTTAGCCAACAGAGGCGCGCTGCTGCGGTGCAGCGACTTCCGCCAGCACCCGCTTCAGCACGGCCTCGGCGGTCGCGCCGGAGAATTCGGCTTCCGGGTCCATCACAAAGCGGTGGGTCCAGACGACGGCGGCCAGGTCCTTGACATCATCCGGCAGCACGAAGTTGCGGCCCTGGCTGGCGGCCCAGACCTTGGCGGCGCGGACCATGGCGAGGGCGCCACGGACGGAAACGCCGAGTCGGGTTTCCGGGGCGTTGCGGGTTTCCTCGCAGAGCCGGGAGATGTATTCGAGCACGGCGGTGTCCACATGCGTGGTGGCGGCAAGGTCCGCCATGTCCGCGATCGCCTGGGTGGTGATGACCGCGGTGATGTCCTTGGAGCGGTCCTTGAGGTTGGCGCCGCCGAGCAGCTGCACCGTGGAGGCGTGGTCCGGGTAGCCGATGGAGGTCTTCATCAGGAAGCGGTCCAGCTGGGCCTCGGGCAGCCGGTAGGTGCCGGCCTGCTCGATCGGGTTCTGGGTGGCCATCACCATAAACGGGCGGCCGGCCTCGTAGGTGGTTCCGTCCACGGTGACGCGGGATTCCTCCATGACCTCCAGCAGTGCCGACTGGGTCTTGGGCGAGGCCCGGTTGATTTCGTCGGCCAGCACGATGTTGTTGAAAATGGGTCCCTTGTGGAACTCGAACTTCTGCGTCTTCTGGTCATAGATCGTCACACCGGTGACGTCCGAGGGCAGCAGGTCCGGGGTGAACTGGATGCGGTTGTTGGAGCCCTGGACGGTGGCCGCGAGGGCACGGGCCAGCGAGGTCTTGCCGGTGCCCGGGGCATCCTCGAAGAGGACATGTCCCTCGGCGAGCATCGCGGTGAAGGTCAGGCGGATGACGTGGGACTTGCCCAGGACCGCCTGGCCCACGTTGGCGACGAGCGTTTCGAAGGTGCCGGAAAACCATTCGGCCTGTTCGGTGGTCATGGTCATGGGTTGGTCCTCTTCTGTTCTGGGTGGAAAAGCAGGGTGTGCCGGAGGCGGGGACTCCCGCTGGAGCCGGCGGCTGGTGGTAGGAAAGGGTCTGTCATCGCCGTGGCATCCCGTCCGGAGGCGTGGATCCCAGGTTGGTGGTGTTCCCGCGGACGAAGTTCCCCGCGGCAGCTCCGGAGCTCACGTGGTACCAGACACCGCTGGGGTTTTTGGACGTCTGGTACCAGACCACGTAGTAGTCCGACTTCGCGGGCGAGCCGGGGCTCATCCACTTGCCTTGTCCCACGCAGTCGCCGCCCACGAAGCTGTCGGTGGTCTTGTTGGGCTCCGTGCAGCTGCGCACCGGGGTGGCCTCGACGCTCCAGGTCGTCGGGACCGGCGGCGGCGGTTCCGACCCGCTGCGGGAAGTGTCCTGTCCGATCCGTCCGTTCTGGCCTCCGCTGATGGCGCGGACTTCCAGGGTGTGTGTCTCGCTGAAGCCCACGCTCTTGGAGAAGGAACGCTGCTGAGTGTCCTGCCAGCCTCCCGCGCCATCGAGCCGGTACTGGTAACCGGTCACGGGGCGCCCGTTGCCGTTCGCCGCGTTCCAGGTCCAGGAGACCGTCTTGTCCCCCACACCGCTGCTTTTGGCTCCGGTGACGGCCGGGGCGAAGGCCAGGCCGTAAGGGTTGACCGGGTCGGACGCGGGGCTCGCGTCGCCGGCGCTGGTGCTCCGCGAGGAGACCGCCCAGACCGTCACGGCGGTGGCGGTCCCGTTGGGGGCCGCAACCACCGCGCCGCCGGCGGGGATGGTGCCGCTGGCGCCGCTGGAGGTGAGCTTGTAACGGTAGGACATCTCGCCGGCGCTGGATCCATTGCGCTGCTCTGCGGACAGTCCGGTGAAGCGGACGTCGATCTTGCCGCCGGCGCCGCCGGTATCCACCAGCGTCACCGCCGGTTTGGCCACCATCGCCGGTTTGCCGACGGCCCGGACAGCGGCGGACTGGGCGCTCGTTGCGGAGGTTCCGGCCTTGTTCGTGGCGGACACGGTGAAGGTGTAACCGGCCTCCGAGTTGTCCACGGTGACGTTCTGCGTGGTCCCGGACACCTGCTGGGTCGCGACGGCGGCGCCGCCGCGCAAGGTGGTGAGCGTGTACGCGGAAATGGCGTCGCCGTTGTTGTTCGGGGCCGTCCAGTTCACCTTGAGCTGGCTCTGGTTGCCCACCGAGCCCGCCGCCGTCGCATTCGGTGCCGCCGGGGTGACGGGCACCCCGGCCGGGGTTTCCGCCGCCGAGTAGGCGCTCCATTCGGAGGGCTCCTTGGCGTCGTTGCGGGCCAGGACCCGCACCTTGTAGGCGACGCCGTTCTTGAGGCCTTTCCAGGCGTAGCTCACCGAGCTGAGGTTCTGGATCTGGGCGTTCTGCCCGGCCGGTGCCGGGGAGATTTCCAGGTCGTAGGACGTGACCGGTGAGCCCTTGGAGGCCGGGGGCGCCCACGTGACGGTGAGCTGCGTATCGCCGAACTTCACGGCGGGCGCGGCCGGGGTGTCCGGTTTGACGTCCGGGCGCACCTCGGCCGAGGCCGGCGACCGCTCGGATTCGCCCAGGGCGTTGGTGGCCGTGACCTGGAAGTGGTACTTGGAGTTGTTGGTCAGGCCGGTGAGCGTGCAGGTGTTCGCCGGGCAGTCCTGGCGGTAGCCGCCCTCACCGTAGACCGTGTACCGGGTGATGGCCGATCCGCGGTCAGCCGGGGCGGTCCAGTTCAGCAGGGCGGTGCCGTCGCCGACGCTCGCGGCCTGCGGTGTGGCCGGAGCCATCGGCTTGTCTTTGACGGTCAGCCGGATCCGGGCTGTCGCGTAGCGGGATTCGTCCCCTGTTTTGTCCGCCACGGTGTAGGCCACGATCATGGTTCCGGAGAACCCGTCGGCCGGTGTCACGGTGACGGTGTCCCCGGTGGCGGCGGCGGAGCCCTGGCCGGTTTCGGTGACCGTCGAGACGATTTTCAGCGCCGTCTCCGGGAACGGGTTGGCGTCGTTGTCCAGCACCCGCACGGTGACGGGCTTGCCGGCCGCGGCGTTGGGTTCGACGTCGTCGTTGGCCACCGGCTTGGGCCGGTTGGAGGCGGTGACGGTCAGCTGGTAGGTCGCGGTGGCTTCGAGCCCGCGGGGGTCCGTGGCTTTGACCTGGACCGCGCCGCTGGCTCCGGCGGCGGTGCCGTCCTTGGCGGAGGCCTTCAGGGACCTGCCATTGATGCCGGCGTCGAAGCCGGCCGGAACCCCGCCCACCAGTTCGTACTTCATCCGGTCGGTGTCGCCGTCGTCCGGGTCGGTGGTCAGTTTGGCCAGGTCGGTCGTGGTGGAGTCCGCTTTGGGCACCTCAACCTCGCTGCCCAGGAGCACCGGGGGGTTGTTCCGGTTGGGGTCCGGCAGCACCTTGGTGCGGATGCTGAGCGTGGACTTCAGTCCGGCCTCGTCGTCCGGGCCGGAGCCGTCGGTGACTTCGAAGCTGAGCGAGCCGGGCCCCACGTAGTCCTGGCCGGCGGTGTACTTCAGGGCGGTGCCGTTGCCGGCCACGGGGTCTGACCCGTCAGCGCCGATCAGTTTGATCCGGTCGGTCTGGGTCAGGCGTGGCGAGCGTCCGTCGCGGACCTTGACCCATTCCTTGAGGTCCACGGTGACGGATTGCCCGGCGACGAGTTCAATCACCGCGTCCTTGGCCAGGGTGGGGACCTGCTGGCCCACACCGGGGACCCAGATGATGGCGGTCGACTTCTGGCCGTCGAGGTCCTCCACCGTGTACGGGATGAGCTGCGGCTGCTCGGTCAGGTCCACGATCATGGTGCCGTCGGCGCCGGGCCGGGCGGTCGGTACGTCGGTGGCGATCCTGAGGTTCTCGCCGACGCCGTCGGGGTCCTCGTCGTTCTTGAGGACGGGGACGTCGACGGCGGTTTTGCCGAGCGTCTGTGCGGAGGTCACCCGGTCGTCCCGGGCGATCGGGGCCAGCAGCGGCACGTCCTGCTGCACCTTCACGGCGATGGCGGCCTGCGCCGTGGCGCCGCGGTCGTCCGCCACGGAGTAGCGCACGTTGACGGTGCCTTCGTCGGCGGGGGCGAGCAGGATGATGCGCGCAGACTGTTTGCTGACCGTGGCCTGCAGTTCCGGGGCTGCTTCGATGCCGTCGCTGAGGATCCGGATCGGGTCGCCGTCCGGGTCGGTGTCGTTGCCGGTGGCGTCCACCGCGATCTGGCGTCCCGGGCGGACCTTGACCTCGTCATCCACCGGGGTGGGCTTCTGGTTCGTGTCCCCGCGCGGCGCGATGCCGACGGTCACGGTGCCGGTGTTGACGGCACCCTGGCGGTCCACCACCTTGTAGCGGAACGTGTCGGTCCCGGCGCCGTCGCCGGCTGCGGTGAAGTCGATGAAGTTGCTGCCCACTGTGGCGGTGCCCATTGCCGGGGTGCTGTCGATCCCGGTCAGCTGCACCGAGTCGCCGTCCGGGTCGATCCCGTCAAGCTCCACCGGAATCCGCACCGACCCGGCCGCCACCACGCGTGCCGTGAGGTTCTTCGGCTGCGGGCGGGAGTTCTCCGCGCCATCCAGCGGCAGGATGTGGATCGTGACGGCCGCGGCGCTCTTCTGTCCCTGCGGGTCCACGGCGTTGTAGATCGCACGGACGGTCTTGGGCTCCGCCCCGGCGAGAAAGCGGAGGGTGTTTTCGGAGACGAAGCTCGTCCCGTCCGTTTCGGGGACGGGCTGCGGCAGGACGGCGTCGACGCTGAGCTTCTCGCCCTGGGGGTGGGTGTCGTTGGCCAGCACCGGTATGGTGACGACGTCGTTGACCCGCACGCTCACCTCGTCCGGCTTGGGCTGCGGGGCCTCGACGACGGCGGGAGCCGGGACGGGAACCACGGAGACGCTGCCGGTGGCCGACTTGGTGCCGTTGGACATGGTGTAGCGGAAGGTGAACGGGTCCTTGGTGCCGACGATGTCGGTGATCCGCAGGACGCTGTGGTCGATCACGCTGACCGAGGCGGTCGCGTTCTCCGGCAGCTGGACGGACTGAAGCACCAGCACACCGCCGGACGGGTCCGAGTCGTTGGCCAGCGGATCCAGGAGCACACTGCCGCCGACGGGCATCAGGGCGACATCGTGCACGGCCACCGGGTTGCCCGCGTCCTGGCCGGATTCGACGTCCACCCGGATCAGGCCCTGGCTGCTTTGCGGGCCGTTGCTGGCGATATACGTCAGGTAGATGGGGCCGGGGGTGCTGCTGCGGAAGGTGAAGGTTCCGCCGTCGGTCACGGGACCCAGTTCTGCGGTGCCGGCGGCCTCGACCTGGGCCAGGCGCAGCGCGCCGCCGTTGGGGTCGACGTCGTTCTTGAGCGGCGCGATCACGAGGTCCTGGCCGACGACGGCGGTGACGTGGTCGGCGTTGACCACGGGCTGCAGGGCGCCGGGCGGCTGGACGTTGACGACCACCTTGCCGGTGCTGGTGGCGCGGCCGTCCCAGACGGTCACGGTGACGGACTTCTTGCCGGCGGCGGCGCCGGAATCCTGGTAGGTGAGCAGGCCGTCGCGGCGGACCTTGACCTGGTCCTGGTCGTTGTCCGCCGTGGCGTCCATCAGCACGAGGTCGTCGCCGTCGGGGTCGGTCCAGTCGGTGAGGATGTTCTGGCTGACGGTTTTGCCCTGCTCCACCAGCATGGTGGTGGGTTCGCCGCGCTTGAACAGGGGCGGTTTGTTCTCGTCCGGGCCGACCACGTTCAGGGTGACGCTTCCGGCCGCGGACAGGCCGCGGCCGTCGGCGGCGCTGTAGCCAAAGGTCTCGGTGCCGGGCTTCGCGTCGGCCGGGACGGTGATCTGGAAGGCGGTTCCGCCGTAGATGTTCTCGAGGCTGCCGGACGCCGGGCCGTTGTCGCCCACGGAGGCCGTGAGGACGTCGCCGTCGGGGTCCGAGTCGTTGTCCAGCACGGACAGGATGGTGGTGCGGCCCGCGCGGACGCCGACGGCGTCCGGCCTGGTTTCCGGGGGCCGGTTGGGTTTGGTGCGGTCCGGCAGGATGTTGACGGTGTTGGTGTCCGCCGACTCCTCATCCTGGTCATCGGACTGGTTTTTCGGCGGCACCACGTCGTCCCAGTTGTTGACGAGCTGCATGTTCTGGTTGACCAGCCAGACATTGCCCGAATTCACATCATTGAGGACCACCAGGTCCCGGTTCACCCGGAACACATAACTGGGCGACGCGCTGGCCTTGGGCACATCCACCGACTTGTCATCAGCATCATTGACACACTCACGCACATACCTGTTCGCCCCCGACCACGCCGCATGCACACACCCGGCCAGCTGCACCGGCGCCGCCGGCACACCCTGGCCCCCGAACGCCACCGTCTTCGCCGTCGAACCATCCAGAGGCTGGTGCAGCAGCGCCCTGGGCGTCGCGACCGCCACCGCGTCCGCGGCCGGACCGGAGAGCTGCAGCTTCGCATCCCGCGCCTCCGCCAACACCAGCTCACGCCCGCCCGGCAGGAACAACTTCCCCCGGCCCGCATCCAACACCACCGGCTGGTCCCCCACCACCGCCACCTGCAAATCCCCCGCGCCCTTCAACCCCTCCCACGAACTCACCGTGGAACCCGTGACCGCCCCCTCAGCATCCACACCCGTCACCGTGACCTGCCCGGACTTCGGATCCGCACTGTAAATCCGGTCATCAGCCCCGACCGCCGACACCGTCCCGGCCGACCCCGTCAACACCGGCTCGGAACTCTCCTCATCAAAACCATTCACCGTCGAGGGCGACAACGCCCACACCGTCCCCTTGGCCGCATCCGTCACCGACATGACCTTCGACCCGAAACTCACCGCCGCCGAACCCGGCAGCTTCTTATCCCCACCCAACCGCATATTCGCCGCCGACACCTGATTCAACGTCGACCCCGCCGCATCATCAACAAACACCGTCCCGGCATCCTGCAACACATCAAACGTCGTACCCGCCGGCGTCACCGCCCCATCCAGAACACGCGACGGATAATTCAACCGCCCCACCGCATTCTTCGACTTCGACACCACCCACACCCCACCATCATTCAACTCCACCTCAGTGGTCTTAAACCCCGGATAGA
>DATITT010000098.1:0-4623 GCA_035467435.1 Arthrobacter sp.
CAACGGGGTCGCTCCGCCCGCTTGCGTTAATTCTGCCTCAGATGTGGGGCGTCATCCAGTGGTTGGATTGATTTCGAACGGTGGATTATCCCAGCGCCCATGATCCCTCGTTCATTGTCAGTCCGAGGGCGAGGAGGCGTCGCAGGTTTAGTCCCGCGATCCGTAGGTTCAGCCAGGCGTTGTTCCGTGTGATGCCGCGGTGGGGAATGCGGCGGTTGCCGCGGGTGAGCCAGGCGATGGACCGCTCGACCATCGCCCGGTGCGGTAGTCGCGCTTGAAGGCCGGAGCCTAGTACTTCTCCCCGTATTCGTAGTCCGGGAACTCGAAGCAGGCGCTGAAGCTATCAATCTGGAGGCTCTCCGGCCCGTCCCAAAAAGACACCAGCAAATGGGTGCCGTCGTCATGGAGGAGATCCACCCGGCGATCCCCGTCGTTGTCCTTGTCCTCCGTCGCGGACCAGCCGGGCCGGCCGGAGAGGGAATCCCTGACCTCGTCCAGGAACCGGGTCCGGTCGAGGCCCGGCCGCAGCTCCACCTGGCCGGTCCCCGCCCACTTCTTTTGCTCGCCCCGGCACGGCATCAGGCTGGAGGTGTCGTTTTCGAAAACCGAGACAACCACATCGGCCGGCACCATCCCGATGATCTCGTGCTGCACGGCCAGGAGCTTGGACTTGGCGGTTTCCAACGTTGGCGGAGACTTCGTTACTGTCTCTTGTGTTCCTGCTCCGCAGCCGGACAGGCCAAGGCAGAGGCTGACGGCAAGGGCCACGCACCCCGTCCGGGCCAGGGGGGACAGCCAGCTGCTACCGCGCATGAATCTCACTTCCGGCATATTCCAGGGCGGGCCATTCAGCCCTGCGCCGATGTGCCGCAGTCCAGGGAATTCCGGGACCTCTGACCAGCCTTGAGGTTACCGCACACAGAAACACACAGGCCATGGGGAGAGCTCCCCATGGCCTGTGTGTCGCGGCTGCAGCGCGGTTTAGCGCGAACCGTAGTTCGGTGCCTCTACCGTCATTTGGATGTCATGGGGGTGGGATTCCTTCAGCCCGGCCGCCGTGATCCGGACGAACTTCCCGCGGGCCTTGAGCTCCGGCACCGTCGGGGCGCCGGTGTAGAACATGGTCTGGCGGAGGCCGCCGACCAGCTGGTGCGCCACCGAGGCCAGCGGGCCGCGGTAGGCCACCCTGCCCTCGATGCCCTCCGGGATGAGCTTGTCATCGCCCGAGACGTCGGCCTGGAAGTAGCGGTCCTTGGAGTAGGAGGTGTTCTTCCCGCGGGTCTGCATGGCGCCGAGGGAACCCATACCCCGGTAGAGCTTGAACTGCTTGCCGTTGACGAAGATCAGGTCACCCGGGGACTCGTCGCAGCCGGCGAGCAGGGAGCCGAGCATAACGGTGTCCGCGCCGGCAACCAGCGCCTTGCCGATGTCGCCTGAGTACTGCAGTCCGCCGTCGGCGATCAGCGGCACGCCGGCAGGAATGGCGGCCTTGGCGGATTCGTAGATGGCGGTGATCTGCGGGACGCCGACGCCGGCGACGACGCGGGTGGTGCAGATGGATCCCGGGCCCACGCCGACCTTGATGCCGTCGGCACCGGCGTCGATGAGCGCCTGGGCGCCTTCGCGGGTGGCGGCCTGGCCGCCGATGATGTCGACGTGAGCGGCCACCGGATCGGACTTGAGCCGGCGGATCATGTCCAGGACACCCTGGGAGTGTCCGTTGGCGGTGTCGACGAAGAGCGCGTCCACGCCGGCGTCGACCAGCGCCATGGCCCGTTCCCAGCCGTCGCCGAAGAACCCGATCGCAGCGCCGACGCGCAGCCGGCCTTCATCGTCCTTGGTGGCCAGCGGGTACTGCTCGGCCTTGGTGAAGTCCTTGGTGGTGATGAGGCCCTTGAGCCGGCCCTGCTCATCGACGAGCGGGAGCTTCTCGATCTTGTTGGTCGCGAGCTTGTGCGCGGCTTCGTCGCGGCTGATGCCGACGTGCCCCGTGACGAGCGGCATCTTGGTCATCACGTCGCTGACCAGGCGGATCGGGAAATCCGCTTCCGGCACGAAACGGGTGTCGCGGTTGGTGACGATACCCAGCAGCCTCATGCCCTCGTCCACGACGGGCAGACCTGAGACCCGGTAATGCGAGCAGATTTCGCCCAGCTCGGCCAGCGTGGCTTCCGGACCGATCGTCAGCGGGTTGGTGATCATGCCGGATTCGCTGCGCTTGACCCGGTCCACCTGGTCCGCCTGGTCGGCGATGGAGAGGTTGCGGTGAACGACGCCGAGGCCGCCCTGCCGGGCCATGGCGATCGCCATCCGCGATTCGGTGACCGTGTCCATTGCCGCGGAGAGCAACGGGGTCTGGACCGAGATGCGCTTGGAGATCAGGGAGGAGGTGTCGGCCTCTGAAGGGATGACATTCGTGTGGCCGGGCAGCAGCAGTACGTCGTCGTACGTCAGTCCGATGAAGCCGAAGGGGTCGTGTTCGGGCTGGGTCATGAGTGCGCCTCTTACCTTGGTTACGGGTTTCACGGGTAGGGGTTGCAACAGATGACCAGCCCGTCATTACGGGCATGGCCTGTGCAGAAGTGTTGAATAAATACTAGAACCTTGGCGCCGATCCCCATATTCCGGGACAGTAATGTGAGCAACGGCACCGGCCGGACCGGCGCCGCCGCGTCACTCCCAGCCCGTGGCCGCGAGCAGTTGCTGTTCGAACATGGGGATCATGCTCTGGACGTATGTCTTGGTCAGGTGGTTGTCGTCCATGTAGACATAGACATTCCCGACGACGGCGGGGCAGATTCCGCCGGCGCAGATGAAGTCGCTCAGGTCTATCAGGTGCAGCCCCGGCACACTCCCCCGGTACGCGTCCATCGGGGAGAACTCGGCCAGGGACTCCTGCAGCGGCACCTGGCATTTCGGGGCCTCCGTGCCGTGCCTCTGCACGCATTCGGGCATGTTCATGGTGAAGCGCGGGTTGTCGCGGATGCCGATCACCTCAATGCCGGCATCGGTGAAGGGTTTGATGCCCTCGAGGTAGTGCGGCACCTCGGTTTCGAAGGGTGCGTCCTCGAGTGTCATCGAGGCGACAGTGAAGACCGCGTCGGGCTGGTGGTCCAGGACGTACTGGGCGCTGGCCCTGTTGAACGCGTTGCAGTCGGCGTCCCGGGCCGGGGATTCGCCGCCGAAGCGGCAGGCGCCCTTCAGGTGGGCCACGACTTCCCAGCCGTGGCTTCGGGCAATGGGCCCGAGCGCAGCCATGTACTGCTGGGCGTGGGAGTCGCCGAGCACCACGATGCGTTTCGTGACGGTGTCCGGGGGGCTGTTCTGCAGGCATCCCTCGAGCAGCGGGTCAGCCGGGACGTTCCCGTCCGTGCACAACCCGTCGAAGTCCGCCCACTCGTTCTTCAGGGCGACCGGCACCGGGATGATCATCGCCTCCGGCGTCGGCTTGCCCGCGTTCTCGGGCGCCAGGACGGCCGCGCCGGGGGTCAGTTCCCTCGGCTGCGCCGCGGCCGCGGCCTCGTCCGCCAGCAGCTTGCTCTCCCACACGGCCACCGGGCCCGCCAGCAGGGCGCCGCACGCCGCGATCACGACGGCGGTGCGCCAGGCCCGGCGCTTCGGCCAGCGCCAGTCGCGCAGCGGCTTCTCCACGAACCGGGTGGTCAGCACGGCCAGTACGATCGAGGCGGCTACGATGGCCAGGCCCTGGATCAGGTTCGGCGCGGTGATGCCCGTCGCGGCGAGGGCCAGCACCAGCAACGGCCAGTGCCAGAGGTACAGGGCGTAGGAGTTGTCCCCGAGCGCCACCAGCGGCCTCCAGGTCAGGAAGCGGTCCACGCCGAAGCGGCTGCCGCTCTGTCCGGCGACGATGATGGCAGCCGCAGCCAGCGTCGGCCACAGCGCAACAAAGCCGGGGAAGGAGCGGTCCACGGTGAGCAGCAGGCCGCAGGAGAGCATCGCGGCGAGGCCGGTCCACCCGAGGGCAACCCGCAGCAGCTTGCCGGGCTTGAGGTACGGCAGCGCGAGTGCCAGCAGCGAGCCGAGGGCGAACTCCCACAGCCGGGTGCGGGTATCGAAGTAGGCGTAGGACTGGTTGGTGGCTGTCTGCTCAATGGAAAATAGCAGCGATCCAACGAAGATCGCGCCGAAGGCCGCGGCCAGGAGCGCGGGATAACTGACCCGGTCACCCAGGGGGGTCCGGCGCAGGAACCGCAGCAGCAGTGCCGCACCGGCGAACACAAGCGGCCAGAGCAGGAACACCTGGCCCTGGATGGACAGCGACCAGAAGTGCTGCAGCGGGCTGGCCCCGGCATGGTCCTGCGCGTAGTAGTCGACGGCGGTGTCCGCGAGGAGCCAGTTCTGCCGGTACAGCAGGGATGCCCAGGCCTGGTCCAGGACATCCGGCCAGCGGCTTTGGGGCAGGACCACCCGGGTGCCGGCCAGTACGCCGAGGACGACCACAACGACGGCGGGAAGCAGCCGCTTGAGCAGGTGGAGCCAGTGGCTCAGGAGCCGCAGGGGCTTGCCGCCCTCGACCTTCCGGGCGAAGCTGAGGGTCAACAGGAACGCCGAAATCAGCAGGAAAATATCCACCCCGCCGGAGACCCGCCCGAGCCACACGTG
>DATITT010000099.1:0-10195 GCA_035467435.1 Arthrobacter sp.
GGCTACGAAACCAGCGCCCGCAACTTCCCCCGGACCACGCTCACATCGGACAACGTCTTCGGCGACGACGGCGGCATCTACCAGCTGGCCACGATGTCCGGCTCGGTGTCCGGCGGGTATACGGCCGGACTCAACGTCACCATGTAGGGGCCGGTGGGCCCAAAGCACGGCGCTAGACTCGGAGCCATGCCTTCAGAGTCCAACGCCGCAGCCCACATCCAGGACCTCGGCGCGTACGTCACCGCGTCGCCGTCGAGCTTCCATGCCGTCCACGAGGCCGCCCGCCGGCTGGACGGGGCAGGATTCACCGCCCTCGACGAACTGCAGCCCTGGGACGGGGCCGCCGGAACCGGGAAGTTCTACGTGGTCCGCGACGGCGCGCTCATCGCCTGGGTGACGCCGGAAACGGCCGGTCCCACCACCGGTTTCAACATCCTGGGCGCCCACACCGATTCGCCGTCGTTCAAGCTCAAGCCCAAGCCCACCACGGGCAAATTCGGCTGGCTGCAGGCCGGCGTCGAGGTCTACGGCGGCCCGTTGCTCAACTCCTGGCTGGACCGCGAACTGCAGCTCGCGGGCCGCCTGGTGATGTTGGACGGAACCCAGCACCTCACCGCCACCGGGCCGCTGCTGCGGTTCCCGCAGCTGGCCATCCACCTGGACCGCGCCGTGAACGAGGGCCTGGCCCTGGACAAGCAGCAGCACATGAACCCGGTCTACGGGCTCGGCGACCCGGCGGGCGAAGACCTGCTGGGCCTGCTGGCGGACCGGGTTGCCGGCGCGGACGTGGACGCTGCCCTGATCGGCGGCTACGACGTGGTCATCGCAGACACCCAACCCCCCGCCGTGTTCGGTGCGAAGGGCGAGTTCTTCGCCTCCGGCCGGCTGGACAACCTGTCGGCAACCCATGCCGGGCTCACCGCCCTGATCAGGCACGCCGCCGCGCCGCTGCCGGCCGGGGCGCCGATTGCCGTGCTGGCCGCGTTCGACCACGAGGAAATCGGCTCGGCCTCCCGGTCCGGCGCGAGCGGGCCCATCCTCGAGGACGTGCTGGTGCGCATTTCCGACGGACTGGGGGGCACGGCGAGCCAGCGTCGGCAGGCCTTCGCGGCGTCGTTCTGTGTGTCCGCCGACGCCGGCCACGCCGTCCACCCCAACTACGCCGAACGCCACGATCCGGCCAACCGGCCAGCCCTGAACGGTGGCCCGCTGCTGAAGATCAACGCCAACCAGCGCTACGCCACGGACGCCACCGGCGCCGCCCTCTGGGCGCGGCTGTGCTCGGACGCCGGCATCCCGTACCAGGAGTTCGTCTCCAACAACGTGATGCCCTGCGGCTCCACAATCGGTCCGCTGACCGCCACCCGCCTCGGCATCCGGACGGTCGACGTCGGCGTTGCCCTGCTGTCGATGCACTCGGCCCGTGAACTCTGCGGCGTCGAGGACCCCTACCGGCTCGCAAAGGTGACGGAGCTGTTCTTCCGCACCGCGGCGTAGGCCTTCTGAAGGCCAGGCTGACCGCGGTGGCCGGGATGACGGTGCCGATGAGGCAGGACAGCAGCCTGGGTTGTCCACATGGAGCCCGGTGTTGCTTCCCGGACCCTGCCGGCCGCGCCTACGCTGGGCAGGCATGGAATCGCAGAATCCGGTTCCGATGCACTAAGCTATTGAAGTCTGTGCTGCGCCCTGCCCCCGTTCCTGGGGGCGATACGTGCACATGGCACCGCAAATGAACCTCCTGTTACGGAAATGCCGTAACCGCTTAGCCCAAAGGAGGTGGGTTCACATATGCGTCCTTACGAATTGATGGTAATCATCGACCCCGAGGTCGAAGAGCGTACCGTTGAGCCAACGCTTCAGAAGTTCCTGAACGTCATCACGACCGATGGTGGAACCATCGAAAAGGTTGACATCTGGGGCCGTCGTCGCCTGGCTTACGAAATCCAGAAGAAGACTGAAGGTATCTACGCCGTGGTGAACTTCACCGCCGAGCCGACTACCGCCAAGGAACTTGATCGCCAGCTGAGCCTCAATGAGACCATCATGCGCACCAAGATCACCCGCCCCGAAGTACAGAAGGTTGTTGCTGAGTAATTTCAGCTCCCGATTTTCACGCTTCACCCCGCAGGAACGAACAAGGAGGCAGTAGATGGCAGGCGAAACCACTATTACGGTCATCGGTAATCTCACCAGTGACCCCGAACTGAGGTTCACACCGTCAGGTTCGGCCGTAGCGAATTTCACCATCGCTTCTACTCCCCGCACCTTCGACCGCCAGTCCAATGAGTGGAAGGACGGGGAAACCCTGTTCCTCCGCGCATCGGTATGGCGCGAAGCAGCCGAAAACGTCGCCGAATCCCTGACCAAGGGCATGCGCGTGATCGTTAACGGCCGGTTGAAGAGCCGTTCCTACGAAACCAAAGAAGGCGAGAAGCGCACCGTTATCGAGCTTGAGGTCGATGAAATCGGCCCCAGCCTGCGCTACGCCAACGCCAAGGTCAACCGCACCCAGCGCTCCGGCGGTGGGGGCGCCGGCAACGGCGCCCAGGGCGGCTTCGGCGGCGGCGGCGGCAGCAACAGCGGTGGCGGCTTCGGTGGCGGCTCTGGTGGCGGCTCTGGTGGAAACCAGGGCGGCAACTCGGGCGGAACCTGGGGCGGCAACCAGCCCGCACAGCAGGATGACCCCTGGGCCACGCCCGGTGTCAGCAATGCAGGCGGCGGCTGGGGCAACGGTCCGGATTCCGAACCTCCCTTCTAAACAACATCTAAGGTTCGACGACGGAACCCGCCGGAACGCCGCAAGGCGGACGGGCGCTGACCGGCGTCGGATCACCACCATCCCGTGGATCAATATCCACGGGCTCCATCGAATAGGAGCTCCACGATGGCTAAGGCTGAACTCCGTAAGCCCAAACCAAAGTCCAACCCCTTGAAGGCCGCTGACATCACTGTCATCGACTACAAGGACGTAGCATTGCTGCGCAAGTTCATCTCCGACCGCGGAAAGATCCGCGCCCGTCGCGTCACTGGCGTCACGGTGCAGGAACAGCGCAAGATCGCCCAGGCAATCAAGAACGCCCGCGAAGTTGCTCTGCTGCCTTACTCCGGCGCTGGCCGCGGCTAAGGAAGGGATTAACTAACATGGCAAAGCTCATTCTGACCCACGAAGTAACCGGTCTCGGTGCTGCAGGCGATGTTGTCGAGGTCAAGGACGGTTACGCACGTAACTACCTGCTGCCCCGCAACTTTGCTCTGACCTGGTCCAAGGGTGGCGAGAAGCAGGTTGAGTCCATCAAGACTGCCCGCGCCGCCCGTGAGCACGCTTCCCTGGAAGACGCTCAGAAGCAGGCCGCTGCACTCTCCGCCAAGCCGGTCAAGCTCGTTGTCAAGGCAGGCGAGACCGGACGGCTGTTCGGCACCGTCAAGCAGGGCGACGTGGCCGACGCTGTTGAGGCCGCTGGCCTTGGCCGCATCGACAAGCGCAAGGTTGAACTGCCGACGCACATCAAGTCGGTTGGTTCCTACCAGGCCAACGTCCGTCTGCACAACGACGTTGCCGCTGTGATCGAACTCGACGTAGTCGCAGGCAAGTAGCCCTCACCGGCTACGCAGTCCTGAACTGCTGGAAGGCCCCCGCCTTCGGATTCCCCTGAGGAACCGGACGCGGGGGCCTTCTGCTTTAACTCCAACGCGGGGTCATTTCCCGCCCATCCCACGCGCCGGGACCGGCGAGAAGCACTTTGGAGGCTAACCAAGGGCCTAGCCGTGGTGCAGGACCGTGGTCACGTGCCGGTAGCCGTTCCGGATCAGATCGGTGAGGACCGCCTCGTCGACGTCTTCGAGCCTGGTGACGTAGAGGCACCCGGCTCCGGTCTTGTGCTTCCCCAGCCGGGCCAACAGCGCGGCCGACTCCGGTCCGTAGGTTAGCCCGTAGAGGGACAGGCTGGCTTTGCGGGGCGAGAAGCCGACCGCGGGCGCGTCGCCCTCGCGCCCGGTCGCGTACTTGTAGTGGTAGCGTCCAAAGCCGACAATCGTCGGGCCCCACATCTCTGCCGGCTGTCCGGTGACCTCTCCCATCAGTGCCAGCAGCCGGAGCCCGTCCCGGTGCCGGACGGGATGCTCGACGGCGGCCAGGAAATCCGCGACCGGCGCGCCGGTTGCCGTGGTCTTGTTCTCGGATTTAATGCGGGTCTCGTTCACAGCCATGCGGGAAGTCTCGCAGACCGCGGCAGCCTTGTCAGCCGCCCCTGCGCCGGTGATAGCCTGCGGCAGTGACCTCGAATACCGCACCCGCACCCCGCCTCCGCCCCTTCGCCCAGGTCGACGTCTTCTCGGCTGAGCCGTACCGGGGCAACCCGCTGGCGGTTGTCGGCGACGCCGGCGGCCTCTCAGCGGAGGACATGCAGCGGTTCGCCAACTGGACCAATCTCTCGGAGACCACGTTCCTGCTGCCTCCCACTGATCCCGGGGCGGACTACCGGGTGAGGATCTTCACCGGAAGTGAAGAGTTCCCCTTCGCCGGGCACCCCACCCTCGGTTCGGCGCATGCCTGGCTTGAAGCCGGTGGCGTTCCCCGGCAGGACGGGATGCTGGTCCAGGAGTGCGGGGCGGGACTCGTCAGGGTCAGGCGCGACGGCGGCCGGCTGGCGTTCGCGGCCCCTCCACTGACCCGCTCGGGGCCCGTGGCGGAGGGTGACCTCGCCCGCATCGCCGCTGGCCTCAGAATGCCGCGGGAGGCGCTGCTGGACGCGTCCTGGCTGGTCAACGGCCCGGACTGGATCGGTGTGCTGCTGGAGTCGGCGGAGCTGGTGCTCGCCATCAGGCCTGATTACGCAGCCATGGCGGGACTCAAGGTCGGCGTGATCGGCCCGCATCCCGCCGGATCGGAGGCCGGCTTCGAGGTGCGCACGTTCATCCCGGGCGATGCCGCGGCGGAAGACCCCGTCACCGGCAGTTTCAACGCCGGCGCGGCCCAGTGGCTGATCCGCAGCGGCCGGGCTCCGGAGTCCTATGTTGCTGCGCAGGGAACCGTTCTGGGACGTTCCGGCCGGGTCCACATCGACGCGTTGGGGGAGGACATCTGGGTTGGCGGGAGTTCGGTGAGCTGCATCGAGGGGTTTGTCCTGCTCTGATTCGCCACCGGCGGCCAAAGCATCAGGCCTCCCAGCCTCGTTGCCCTGTCAGTTGTGGTTGCCATTCCACCCGTTTGGGGTCTAAAAGTGATAGGGCAACGGGGCGGGAATAAACGGCACCGATTCGCGCTTTCCCAGGTAGATGCAAACGCATATATCGGCGTTTGTGGCCGCGACACAACTTGAGGAGCATCCCGTGGAATCCCGCCGCATCACCGTTCTCTCCGCCGGGCTCGGCGTCCCGTCGTCGAGCCGCCTGCTGGCGGACCAGCTGGCCGCCTCCGCGCAACGCCACCTTGCCGCGGCCGGCTACGCCGTCGATATCCAGGTGCTGGAACTGCGCGACCTGGCCGTGGATATCGCCAACAACTTCGTGACCGGCTACGCCGCGCCGAAGCTGGCCGGGGTGATCGCCGGAGTAGCGGCCTCGGACGGCATCATCGCCGTCAGCCCGGTCTTCAGCGCCTCCTACAGCGGCCTCTTCAAGTCCTTCATCGACGTCCTTGATCCCAAATCGCTTGAGGGCAAGGCCGTCCTGCTCGGCGCCACTGCCGGAACGGACCGGCACCAGATGGTCCTGGACTTCGCCATGCGGCCCCTGTTCACCTACCTCCGCACCCGGATCGCCAGCACGGCCGTCTTCGCCGGCCCCCAGGACTGGGGCGGTAACGACGACGGCGGTTCAGCACTCTCGGCGCGGATCGACCGGGCGGCGGGGGAGTTCGCCGCGCTACTGCAGGGTGCCCAGCCGCCGCAGAAGCAGGCTGCCCCGGAGTCGCTGCCGTTCGAACAGCTGCTCGCCGGCATTTCGGGCCGGCACTGACCCCGGATTCCCGGCGGACTCAGTGGCGTCGATCGGCTTCTGCGCCCAGTGCCGCGGCGTCTGGCTGGACCCGTGGCGAGCTGTTCGACTGTTAGTCGCAGGGGATGGAGTCAGTCCTCGAGGAGGGCGATGAATTCGCGCGCCTGCTTGATGGAGATGTCCGAATGGCGGGTGAGGGCCTCCGCGGCGGCCTCGGTGTCGCCGCTTCTGGCCAGGGTGCGGATCCTGCCGTAGATCTCATCGTTGAGCATGTTGCTGCTCACCTCGCGGGTAACATCACCCTGGCTGGCGATCGCCCGGTAACGGTAGGCAAAACGCTGCGGTGCGTCGTCGTCCTCGTCCTCGCTGGGCGCCTCAGCGGGCGCCTCAGGCCGGAAGGGCTGCGGGTGGGCAGCCAGGGCCCCCACGGCGTCCCTCGAGGCCCGCAGTCCGTCTCCTGTGGCCTCCAAGTACAGCTTGATGGCGGCCATGGCCTGACCCTGGGCGATCAGCGCGTAAAGCCGGCGGTGTTGCTCCTGGCTGAGCTTGGCCGCGGCGGCCCGTGCGATCTCAACCGGATCGCGTCCCGTCGGGGGGGCAGCTTCCGGGTGTGACCGCGGGCCGCGGCGCCCGAGGACGCGGGCGCCGAGCAGGACAGCGGCACCGACGAGCGCCAGGATCAGCAGGGGGATAAGCAGGGATTCCATGAAACTACAGCCGATCTACATATTTCTTGGCGGTCAAAAGATCTGAATGGGTCGCCTGCCTCAGCAGCTTTATGGCCTGGAGCTTCTTGCCGCTGCTTGCCATCGACTGGAGTTGCAGGGCGAACTGTGGGTTCAGTTGGCCGCCGGGGAGTACGTGCCCCTGGTAGCCGTGCTGCCCGGCGGCAGGCGCGGATCCCGCCTGGGCACGCAGCGCACTTCGGGCATGATCAGCCTGCTGGGATTGCTGCTGTTCATTCTGGCTGGGACGGGTGACGGCGTCCACGCGGGCCCGGGCGGCGGTGGCGGCCTGGACCTGGGCCGCGTAGTGGGCCTGGGAGCGGACAGCCAGATCCTGCTGATAGCGCTCCGCGTCAGACATGCCCAGGTCGCGGGGCCTGAGGGCCGCGGCAAACGCCCAGAGGACTGCCGCCAGGATGAGGGCAGGCAGTATGACTAGCAGTACATCGCCCATGGGAAGAGCATATGCCAGAACGCAGTTATCCACAGCATATTCTGCGGTCGGCATAGCGTGCGTCGCCGATGGCGTCAATGCCGGGCAATCCCGTGATGACCATCACAGAATGTGCATATTTCCGGCGTTGTGTGCCCTCATATGCCGCCGACTATCCCCAGCCCCCATCTGCCCGCTGTGGATGACGGGTGACGGAAATTCTTTTGTGTCCACACGGTGATCCCGATGTTTTCGCAGGTCAGGGCCCTATTGCCGGCGCGAGAAATCTTCTATCCACAGCTATTCCCACAGGCTGTGCACAAGCAGGAGCCACTAGTGCACAGGTTATCCACAGGGGGATCGACCAGCCGGGTTGGTGCCTGTCCCGGCGGGGGATAACGTTGCTGGATATCAAGCCTTGGATCCCGAAATCCGCTGCGGGCTTCCCACCAACTCCCACGCCCCAAGGCCTGGGCCGGGCTGTGGAAAACCGGCAGTTCCGGGAGGCAGCCAAAGTGTCGGGGCCCGCTGATAGTACTTAACCCGTCGGGCTTATGCCGGGGTCGACGCCAGCGGGCACCGAGGCCCTTGGCATTCGCGTCGCCGGCGCAGGGACATCGGCCGAGGCACACAATGGAGGACGGCAGTTTTGTCAGTTACGCATCTGGACTCAATCGAGGGGACTCGCGGAGCCGAAGGCAGCCGCAAGCCGCCGCAGGACATTCCCGCCGAGCAATCCGTGCTCGGCGGCATGATGCTGTCCAAGGACGCCATCGCCGACGTCGTCGAAATCCTGCGCGGAGTGGACTTCTACCGCCCGGCACACGAGACGATCTACGAAGCCATCATCGACCTCTACGGCCGCGGCGAACCTGCCGATGCCGTCACCGTCTCGGATGAACTGACCAAGCGGGGCGAGATCAACCGGATCGGTGGCCCCGCCTACCTTCACGAGCTCATCCAGACCGTTCCCACCGCCGCCAATGCCGGGTACTACGCCGAAATTGTGGGCGAACGCGCGGTCTTGCGCCGCCTGGTCAACGCCGGCACCAAGATCGTCCAGCTCGGCTACGGCCAGGACGGCGAGGTCGAAGACCTGGTGAACCAGGCGCAGGCCGAGATCTACGCCGTGGCGGAGCGCCGCACCGCAGAGGACTACGTTGTCCTCAAGGACGTGATGGAGTCCACCGTGGACGAGATCGAAGCGTCGGGCCACCGCGAGGAGGGAATGACGGGCGTTCCCACCGGCTTCTACGAACTCGATGAGCTCACGCATGGCCTGCACCCCGGCCAAATGATCGTCATCGCGGCCCGCCCCGCCGTCGGTAAATCCACCTTCGCGTTGGACTTCGCCCGGTCCGCGGCCATCAAGAACAACCTCGCCACCGTGATGTTCTCCCTGGAAATGGGCCGGAACGAGATCGCCATGCGGTTGCTGTCCGCGGAGGCCACGATCGGCCTTCAGGACCTGCGCAAGGGCACGATCAAGGACGAGCAGTGGTCCAAGATCGCCACCACGATGGGCCGGATGAATGACGCCCCGCTCTTCATCGACGACAGCCCCAACATGTCACTGATGGAAATCCGGGCCAAATGCCGGCGCCTGAAGCAGCAGCACGACCTCAAACTCGTCATCCTTGACTACCTCCAGCTGATGAGCTCCGGCAAGAAAGTGGAGTCCCGACAGCAGGAGGTCTCCGAGTTCTCCCGTGCGCTGAAGCTGCTGGCCAAGGAACTCCAGGTCCCCGTCATTGCCCTGTCGCAGCTGAACCGTGGCTCCGAGCAGCGCCAGGACAAGCGGCCGATGGTCTCGGACCTGCGCGAATCAGGCTCCATTGAGCAGGACGCCGACATGGTCATTCTGCTGCACCGCGAAGACGTCTACGACAAGGAATCGCCGCGCGCCGGCGAAGCGGACATCCTCATCGCCAAGCACCGTAACGGGCCCACCAAGGACATCGTGGTCGCCTTCCAGGGCCACTACTCGCGGTTCGCCAATATGGCGGCCGACGCCGGCGGCGGCGGCTTCTAAAGGCTACTCGCCGCCAGATGGAAGCAGGTGGTTGGGCAGCCGGTTCCCCGGTGCCCGGCCCCGGATCTCCAGCAGTTCGCGGGCGTGGGCGTGCAGCCGCTTGTCTTCCTCGGACACCGGCACCCACTGCGGGATCGGGACGGAGGTGCCGTGCTCGTCGCGTGCCACCATCACGGTCAGGCAGTACGTCGTGAGGTCCAGCTCGCGTCCCTTGGGATCCCCCGAGCGGACATGCACTGCGATGTGCATGCCCTTGGTTCCGGTGTAGACCAGACGTGCCTCCACCTCCACCACGTGGCCAATGAGCAGCGGACGATAGAACCGCACGCCGCCGGAGAAGACGGCCACCGTGTCCATTCCGCAGTAGCGCGAGGCGCAGACGTAGGCCGCCTCGTCGATCCATTTCATAACGATGCCGCCGTGCACCTTGCCGCCCCAATTCACATCCGTGGGCGCGGCCACAAACCGGAGCACGACGTTCTCGGCGGTCCCGGCGTCGGTATATTCCTGTCCGCTCATTGCCTGGACGATGTCCTCGCGGACCTTGATCCGCGCCAGTGCATGGTCGCGCTGTTCGATTTCTTCCGGCGTCCCCGGCTCAAACTGCGGGACCGGGATGGGCTTGCCGTCCGCGCCGACGGCCACAAAGATCACCATGCACTGGCTGCGCATCGTGGCCGCGCCGCCCCTTGGATCGCCTGAGGACACCACGGTGCGGATGTGCATGGAGGACCGGCCCGTATAGACGATCGTGGCCGTGACCTCAACCATGTCCCCGCTGTTGACCGGGTGCGCAAAATGGATGTTCCCCACGTACGCCGTCACACAGTAGGACTTGGACCAGCCGACCGCCGCGGCATAGGCGGCCTTGTCCACCCACTCGAGTACGGTGCCGGCGTCGACCGAACCGCTGTGGCCGACGTCGGTGGGCGCGGCGAGGAAGCGCAGGGTTACGGCATTGGCAGTCTCACTCATGGAAGTGAGTTTACTGACGGGCCGCGGAAGCGTCGCGGGCGAGGACACAAACGCAGTCCGGGGCGCCACACAAGGTACGCCGGCGGGCGGTCACCT
>DATITT010000100.1:0-14818 GCA_035467435.1 Arthrobacter sp.
GACGCGGGCCACATCGGCGGGGTCGGAGAACGCCGC
This sequence comes from Arthrobacter sp., assembly GCA_035467435.1. GTDB lineage: Bacteria > Actinomycetota > Actinomycetes > Actinomycetales > Micrococcaceae > Arthrobacter. Next base: position 37 of record DATITT010000100.1, read on the forward strand.
GAAAGATTTGGGGAACAGCTTCTCGTTCAGGCGGGTGAGTGTGCCCGCGGCGACGAGTTCATCCGTGAGCCTGGTGTTCTCTTCTTCGGAGCCGTCCACCCAGTGGATCCGGTCCGGCTGGGTCAGTTCAGCTACCTCTTCAACCCATGCCAGCAGGCCAGCATGTGTGGTGGGTGCTTTTTCAAGCAACGGCAGTCGCGCCACATCTCCCATTACGGTTCCCTTCCTCGGGTTCAGTCGTGTTTCCTAAATGTAGGGCTAGATCACCCCCTGAAATCGGGGCCAGATGTGGGATGTCCGGGGGCCCGGAAATCAAAAACCGCGGAAATACAAGGAATCGACAGTACGAAATGACCCTATTTTGTGACCAAGGTCACGTAGACCGGTCTAGTCGGGTAGATTACACCCGTTTCGATTTGTCACTACGGCCCCTCCTCGCGTAAAGTAATTCGAGGTTCGGGGAGCGAGAAGTTCCAGGAACTGAGAATGCGCCCATAGCTCAGCTGGATAGAGCGTCTGTCTACGGAACAGAAGGTCAGGGGTTCGAATCCCTTTGGGCGCACAGAGTAAAAGATCCGCACCGGTCCGCCGGTGCGGATCTTTTGTTTAACACCCGACGGCGGGACATGTTCCTGCCGCGCACGCCGGGCCGCTACGGGGCGACGGCCCGGCTGATCCGGAGCCGGATACCGTCGAAGTGGCCGTTAAGCCGCTGCGCCGCAAGCACCTTGTCCCCGGTGGCGACGGCCTCGTAGATCCCCCGGTGCAGGGCCGCTGCCGCCCTGAGATCCACCCCCTCGGCTCCGCCCAGCTCCAGGTGGAGCCGCCGGTACACCTGCCAGAAGACGCCGAGCAGGCTCACCAGCAGGACGTTGTTGAGTGGTTCGAACAGCAGCCGGTGAAATTCGGCGTCCGCTTCGACGAAGTTCACACCGGCGTCGGCCAGCTCCTCCATCCGGAGCACGGAATCCTCGACGGCCGCCAGCTGCTCCGGGGTCATCAGGTCCATGGCGGCCGCAATCAGCCCGGACTCCAGCGCCTGCCGGACGTCGACCAGCTGCAGGGCCTCCTGCCCGTGATGCCGCAGCGACAGCCGGCCCCGGAACGTCAGCCCGTCGGTCAGGGCGTCAAAATTGCTCGGCGCCACGAACATGCCGAAGCCGTGGCGGATTTCAATGACCCCCAGGGCCTGGAGCACCTTCAGCGATTCCCGCAGGGTGTTCCGCCCGACACCGAGTACGGCAGCGAGCTCATGCTCGGTCGGGAGCGGATCCCCGGCGTCCAGCTCACGCTCCAGAATGAGTTCCATAATGTCCGCCTGCAACGCCCGCAGCCTGGCTTGCGCGCTGAACCGTGCCGGTGGCATGGGTCCAGCTCCGGCCACGCCCCCTGCGCCCCTGCCGCCCGCTCCGTTGCCGACCGCCCGTCCCGCGCCGCCGGCGGTCACGTCGCCTTCCGTCATGGCACTGCCCTCCCCCAAGTGTGTTCCCCACAGTAGCGGTGGTCCCATGTCCTGCAAAGGGTGTTCGTCAGGGCTCCCCGGCCCGGCGCCGGGCGTAGGCTTTTGCCATGACGGCACAGCTTGATCGGGAATTCGATGTCATTGTGATCGGCGCCGGCGCCGTGGGCGAAAACGTGGCGGAGCGCGTCGTGCAGGGCGGGCTCACCGCGGTGCTGATCGAGGCGGAGCTGGTGGGCGGAGAGTGTTCCTACTGGGCCTGCATGCCCTCCAAGGCGCTGCTGCGCCCCGGCACCGCCCTGCACGGCGCCCAGGCCGTGCCCGGCGCCGCAGAGGCCGTCACCCGGACCCTGGACGCAGCCGCGGTCCTGAAACGCCGCGACCACTTCACGTCCAACTGGCAGGACGACGGCCAGGTCAAGTGGGTCGAAGACACCGGGATAGAGCTCATCCGCGGCCACGGCTGGATCACGGACACCCGGACAGTTGAAGTCGCGGGACTGGACGGTAACAGCTACGCGCTCACGGCACGGCACGCCGTCGTGGTGGCCACCGGCTCCTCGCCCACGGTGCCGCCCATCGAGGGTTTGTCCGACATCGACTACTGGACCACCCGGGAAGCGACCTCCGCGCGCGAGATCCCGGGCCGGCTGGCGGTGCTGGGCGGCGGCGTCGCCGGCACCGAACTCGCGCAGGCCTTTGCCCGGCTGGGCGCCTCGGTGACCCTCGTGGCCCGCGGCAGCCTGCTGGGGGCTTTCCCGAAGGAGGCCGCCTCGCTGGTCGCCGCCGGGCTGCGGGCGGACGGCGTCGGCCTCCACCTTCACACCGGAACCGACAGCGTCCGCAAGAACGACGACGGTTCCCTCACCCTGGAGCTCGCGGGCGGCAGCACCGTGACGGCGGACAAGCTCCTGGTCACCACCGGACGGCACCCCGCCCTCGAGGGGATCGGCCTGGAGAGCATCGGACTCGCCGCCGCGGACGGCAGCGAACTGCGGCTCAGCACCGACTCCACAGGCCTGGTGTCGGGCGGGGCCGGGAACGACGTTGAGCCGTGGCTGTACGCCGCCGGCGACGCCGCCGGGAAGGTCATGCTGACCCATCAGGGCAAGTATGGGGCGCGTGCCACGGGTGACGCCATCGCGGCCCGGGCCAGGGGCGAGCTTAGCGGCGGGGCCGCCCCGTGGAGCCGCTACGCCCGGACGGCCGACGACCATGCGGTGCCGAACGTTGTGTTCACCGATCCGGAACTGGCCAGTGTGGGGCGGAGCGTGCAGCAGGCGGAACGGGACGGCTTCAGCGTGTCCTCCGTGGAACTGCCCATCCAGGTGGCCGGATCGTCGCTGCACGCCGAACGGTACGAAGGCTGGGCTCAGCTGGTGGTCGACGAGGAGCGGAAGGTCCTGCTGGGCGCCACTTTCACCGGCCCGGATGTGGCCGAGCTGCTGCACGCGGCCACGATCGCCGTCGTCGGCGAGGTGCCGTTGGACCGGCTGTGGCACGCCGTGCCTGCCTACCCGACGATCAGCGAGGTCTGGCTGCGGCTGCTGGAGGAATACGGCCTCTGATCCGCCTGCCCACCAGGCCGTGCCGCGCCTGTTTGCTCACTCTCTCCCCCACCGTATTTGAACTGACCGGTCAGTTTAGTTAGCCTTGGCGTAGACATTTCCTGCGAAAGGCTCCCTTTGCTCCGCGTGCAACAGCTCTCCGTGAACGGCAGACGGGACGTGCTGCTGCCGGCCACGTCCCTCCAGGTCCGGCGCGGAGACCTCCTGCTGGTCTCCGGCACCCGCCAGGACCAGCGCACCGCCCTGGCCCTGTCCCTGAGCGGACGCCTCAAACCCTCCGCAGGCCGCTTTGAATGGGACGGCGCGGAGTGGGACGGAAGCACCCGGATCAAGACCCTGCGGCAGGCGAGCGCCGTCGTGGACTCCCCCGGAGTGAACGAGCCGGAGATGCACCTCAGCGTCCGCGACCTCGTCACCGAGGACCTGGCCCTGATTCCGCGCCGCTACCGGGGGTCGCTGCTGAGCCAGGCCTGGCTCAAGGTCAACCGCTTCGAGGACATCGCCGGGCTGTGGACCGAGCAGCTTCCGGCGGTCCGACGGCTCGAGCTGCTTACCGCTCTTGCCCTGGCAAACCCGCACACGGACCTGCTCGTGGTGGACTCCCCGGACCGCCACGGCGATCCGGATGATTGGCTGCCGCGGCTGGAGGAGCTGGCCTACGACGCCGGCCGTCCGCTCGCCGTCGTCGCCACCGTGATGCGCGCCCCGGACGGCTGGACCGGGCCGACCGCCAAGATCGGCAACGCGGGTTCCCCTGCCGATGGGGACCCTTCCGTGGATGTACCTGCTGCCTCCAGCACCCTCGACAGGGAGGATGCCCAGTGACGGTGCTGCGGCTGGCCCGCTCCGAACTCAAGCGCATGACCGGCGGCCTGCTGCCCAAGTTGACCATCCTGGCGCTGACCATGGTGCCCCTGCTCTACGGGGCCGTCTACCTCTACGCCAACTGGGATCCCTACGGAAACCTGAACCAGATCGATGCCGCCCTCGTCGTGGAGGACACCGGCGCCACCTCCGCCGACGGAACCCGGCTCGAGGCCGGCCGGAAAGTCGCCGAGAGCCTCGCCGACGGGCATGTCTTCAACTGGCAGGCGGTCTCCGGGACGGAGGAAGCGGACCAGGGCGTGAGCACGGGCAAGTACGCGTTCGCGCTGAAGATCCCCCGGGACTTCTCCGCGAATCTGGTCTCCCCCGGCAGCTTCGACGCCGCCAGCCAGGCCATGCTCAACGTCACCACCAACGACGCGAACAACTATCTGCTGGGCACCATCGTGGACAAGCTCACCACCGCCGTGCACACCACGGTGGCCACAGAGGTCGGCGAGGAAACCGCCAACCAGCTCCTCACCGGTTTCGGGACCATCCACTCCCAGATGCTCACGGCATCCGACGGCGCCGGGCAACTAGCCGACGGCGTCGCCAGCCTCCACAACGGGACCGTCACCCTCCACCAGGGCACGGGCGATCTCAAGACCGGCAGTGCCGAGCTCCATGCCGGCCAGCTCAAGCTCCGGGACGGCGCCCAGACCCTCAGTACAGGGGCAGCCCAGCTCAGCGGCGGACTGTCCCAGCTCAAGGACAAGACCGCCACACTGCCTGCCGATTCCCAGGCGCTCGCGGACGGCGCCGCGCAGGTGGCGGCCGGCAACGCCGCGCTGGGCACCAGGGTGCAGGGCCTCGCCGGCCAGCTGGCCGCCTCCGAGCAGGCGGCCGCCCAGGCCACCGCCCAGGCAGAACGCAGCCGGGTTGTCGCCTCCAACAGCCGGCTCGTCGCGGCGGCGGCCCTCACCGCCGCCCAGGCGGAGGCAGTCCTCGCGGACTTCGATGCCAACGCGGCCCCGCCGGCGTCCGCGGGGCCCGCGCCGCTTGCGGGGCCCGCGGCGGCCCTCACGACCGCGGCAGCGCAAATCCAGCAACTGGCGGACGGGTCCGCTGCCGTCAGCGCGGGCGCGGCCAAGCTCGCCGCGGCCACCCCCGCCCTCAGCGGCGCCATCACCCAGGCATCCGCCGGGGCGGACCAGTTGGCCAGCGGCGCAGCCACGCTCGCCGCCGGGCAACAGAACGCCCTGGACGGTGCCGCACAACTCTCCGGGGGCGCGCAAAGGCTCGACGACGGCGCGGCCCAGCTGGAAAGCGGGGCGGCCGCGGCTTCCGACGGCGCCGGGACCCTCGCGGCTGAACTCGCCAAAGGCGCCGGCCCGGTCCCCAACCCGGACGACACCCAAAAGCACAGCCTCGCCAAAGTGATGGCCGATCCGGTCGCCGTCAGCAACGTCTCGCAGGCCAAGGCCGGCTCCTACGGCGCAGGCCTCGCACCGTTTTTCCTCACTCTGGCCCTGTGGATCGGCGTCTTTATGCTGATCCAGGCCATGCGGCCGATCACCCAACGTGCGCTGGCGTCGAACGCCCCGGCGTGGAAAATCGCCGTCGGCGGCTGGCTTCCGTTCCTGGCTGTCTCGGCCGTCCAGGCGAGCCTGCTGACCCTGGTGGTCGATGTGGGGCTTGGCCTCAGCCCCGCCCACCCCTGGCTGATGTGGTTCCTGATGCTGGCTGCCGCGATGGCATTCAGCGCGATCATCCAGGGCGTCGTGGCGTTGCTCGGCTCCCCCGGCAAGCTCGTGGTGCTTATCCTGCTGGTGCTGCAGCTGGTCTCCTCGGGCGGCACCTTCCCCTGGCAGACCACTCCCCAGCCGCTCCACGTGGTGCACCAGCTCCTGCCGATGGGGTACGTCGTCAACGGCATGCGGCACCTGATCTACGGCGCTGACCTGGCCGTCATCCTGCCCACCATGCTGGGGCTGCTTGGCTACACTTTGCTGGGGACGGCCCTGTCCACCCTGGCCGTCCGTAAGCACAAGTACTGGACCCTGAAGACCCTGAAACCGGAGATCACCGTATGAGCAGCCGCACGGACAGCAGCACGGCTCCCGCCAGCGGCGTGGAAACTGCCGCGGAAACCGCCGCCGCAACTCCTGCGGGACCCGCGAAGAAGCTCCGGCCGGCCCGCACCAACGCCACCAGGCAGAAGCTGTTCGAGGCCTCGATGGACCTGATTGGCGAGCGCGGCGTGGCCGGGGTGACAGTCGATGAGATCGCGGCGGCGGCCGGCGTCTCCAAGGGCACGGTGTACTACAACTTCGGCAGCAAGTCGGACCTGATCGCCCAGCTGCTGCGCCACGGGGTGGACATCCTGCTGGCACGGTTGCTGAGCGTCAGGGACGATGCGGCCGACCCGCTCACGGCGATGGACGAGATGATCGGCCAGGCCATGGACTTCATGGACGAGTATCCGTCCTTTGCCCGGCTGTGGGTCAGCGAGAACTGGCGCACCCCCAGCGAGTGGCAGGACACCTTCACCGAGCTCCGGGAACGTCTGCTCACAGTCGTCCGCGCGGCAATCGATGCTGTGGCCGCCGTCTACCCGGTGGATCCGGCCGTTTCCCGGGGCAGCCTGGAGACAGCCATCTTCGGGGCCTGCTTCGTGGTGGGTCTGGACCGGCAGACCTACAACCCGGAGCGGACCCGCCAGCAAAGTGTCGCCGCGATCATGGCGTCCATGCGCGGCTACGTCAGGAAGTAGTCCCTCTCAGGGATGATTAACCACATGGGCCACATGGGTAACAACGCAAAGATTGCCATCGGTGCGTGTCTCGCCGCGCTGGCGCTGTTGGCGCTGGCCGGCATCACCCTGCACGAAACCGTCTTCCTGTGGTTCCTGGCGGCCTGCGCGGCAGCCTACGTCGCCTGCGTCTCCGAGGTGATTATCCGCCGCCGGCACCGGACCCTGGCCGCCAGCGGGATCGGGAGCATCCTGTTTATTGCCTCCAGCATCGCGTTCCTGCGGCAGTGGGGGCTGGCCTTCAACGCCGATCCGGACGCGATGTCGGCCCGGGTGGTTTCCGAACATCCGGACCTGTACTTCTACCTCGCTGCTGCCGCCGGCGCCGCCACCCTGCTGCTGCTGGTGGCCGGGACGGTTCTGCCTGGCCGGGGACGGCGTCCGCGCGCCGGCGGACATGCCCCGCGGCGACGTCAGGCGTCGGGCGCGAGGAGCCCGGCATCCCGGCCCGCAGCCGCCCGGCGCGCACCGTCCCGGACCGCCACCCCGCGTCCGGCGTCCAGGTCGGCGGCGGGAACGAAGGATCAACCGGCCAACGCTCAGTCGGCCCGGGTTCGCGCCCCGCGGGCCGCATCCTCCGGACCGAAGCGGCCGGCCTCCCCAGCCGGGGGGAATGCTGCGGCCAAGTCCCCCGCCAAGTCCGCCGCCACAACGTCCGCGCGGCCCTCGGCACGGACGTCGACCCGCCGCTGAGCGCGCGGCCGCGGATCCCGCCGCCGGAAATTCCAGGGGCGCAGCACCGCTGTCGCCACCCCGGCGAGCAGCAGGAGCCCGCCGGTCACCTCGGCGGGGGTCGGCACCTCGCTCAGGACGAGCCACGCCGTCGTCATCCCGACCACCGGAACCAGCAGGGTGAACGGCACCACCGCGGAGGACGGGTACAGCCCCAGCAGCCTGTTCCAGATGCCGTAGCCCACCAGGGAACCGAAGACGGCCGTGTAGAGGGCGCTCAGCAGCGTGACGGGCTGGACTTCCAGCAGGGCCTGCGAGACCGCCCCCGGCCCGTCCACGAGCAGGGACAGACCCAGCAGCGGCAGCGGCACCACGGCCCCGGACCACACCACGAGACCCAGCCCGGACGCCGCCTTCGCTTTGCGGGCAACGATGTTGCCGGCGGCCCAGGACAGCGCCGCGGCGAGCACGATCATCAGCGGGAGCACCGGGGCGACCAGACTGCGGCCGACGGCCACAACAGCGAGCCCGGCCACACCCAGCACCACACCGGCGAACTGCAGCCGGCTCGGCCGCTCGCCAAGGAAGCCGGCGGCCAGCAGCACGGTCAGCAGCACCTGCGCCTGCAGGACCAGCGAGGCCAGGCCCGCGGGCATGCCCAGGGCCATGGCCAGGTACAGGAGGCCAAACTGTCCGGCGCTCATCAGCAGCCCGACGCCGATGATCGCCCTCCAGCTCACATCCGGCTTGCGGATGAACAAGATGCAGGGAAAGACCACCAGGGTGAACCGCATGGCCACGAACAGCAGCGGCGGCATCTCCGCCCCGTCCGGGTGCAGGCCAAGGTCGATCGCGACGAAGTTGACGCCCCACAGCACAGCAACGAGCAGGGCCAGGGCGGAATGACGAGGGTTCACTCTGCCACTATGCCGGTTCCGGCCGGGCGCCGCGGCCGGGACGGGCCCGCGTGCCGGAGATTACGTGGGTGGCGAATGGTCAGAGGTTCCGGGGGTTGTCACCGCGGGGCTCGTCGGTGCGGACCGGTTCCTGGGGTGCAGGCTCCGGAGGGACCTGGCTGCCGCCTGTCGTGCCCCCAGGAGTGGAGGTCTGCTCGTCGGAGGAAGGAATCCGGGCACTGCGGTCCCGGCGCAGCTCTCCAGTGCCGGCGGCTTCCCGGGGCACCTGCTCCCGGCTCTGGGCGTCACGTTCGGTGGTGGCGCCTTTAGGGTCCAGTTCGTCAGCCTTCCGCAGCTGTTCCTGCGCACCGGCGCGGACCTTCCCGGCCTCCTGCTGCCGTGCACTGGCGTCCTCCCGCAGCCGCTCGGCCTCGACTTCCGCCTGCTGGGCGTCGGCCTCCGCCCGGGCAGCCTTCGCCTCGCGCTCCCTGGCGCCGATCTCTTCGGTCTTGGCCTGTTCGCGCAGTTCGCCTGCCTTGTTGCGGTTCGCTTCCGCCTTGCGCTTGCGGCTGAGCATGACTGCCACAACAACAATCGCGATCACCACAACGGCGCCGATGATGATCCCTATGAGCTGTCCTGAATCCACGATGATTCCGCCTTTTCTCCCGAACGCCAAAGTTCCACGAGTAAACAGCATCAGTAAACCGCAGAATCGCCCGCATGACTATGCATCCGGGGTTCGGGCAGTGCGCACCGCACCGGGGCGCTATTTGGCCCGGGGAACCTTGAAGCGCGTGAGCCTCGCGTCCTGGCCATCCAGTTCGGCCCAGGACTTCTCCGTCTCCATGATGGTCAGCGCGCTCGTGGGGTACCGCGTGGCAGCGTCCATGTAGGCGTCGTGGTCGGAATCGCGGGACGCAAGGTGCATCGCGAGGTCCTGCACCCCGGGCATGTGCGAGATCACCATGAGGGTGGTCACGGTATCCGGGACGTGGTTGATGACTGTCAGCATCCGCTTCGCCGAGGCCGCGTAGAGCCCGTCCTCAAGTTTCGGCGTCGGGGCTTTGTCGCCGAGTTCGCTGCACACCCAGGTGCACGTCTGCCGCGTGCGCAGGGCGCTGGAGCAAAGGATGAAATCGGGGACCACGCCGTGCTTCAACAGCCATTTTCCGGCCTGCGGGGCATCGCGGTGGCCGCGTTCTTCCAGCGGCCGGTCGTGATCCGCGACGCCGCCGGGCCAATCCGACTTGGCATGCCGCATGATCACCAGCCGTTTGATGTGATGCGCGCTCATGAACCAATCCTAATGTGGCGGCTGATCCCCCGGAGCACGCATCCCACCAGCGGCCGCTCAGTCGTCCAGGACGAAGGTCACTTCCAGCACCACGTGCCAGGCCACGACGGCGCCGCCGCTGATTTCAACCTTCTGTTCCTTCACCCACGCCCCCGTGACATTGCGCAGGGTCTGGTTCGCCCGGTCGACGCCCTCCTTGATGGCAGCCTCAAACGAGGTCTTGGAGTTCGCGCTCAGGGTAGTAATCCGTGCAACAGACATGTCTTCCTCCCAATAGTCGGTCCAACGGTCAAACCCTACGCCGCACGCCCGAAACGCAACAGAGTCCACGGAGAACGCAAAAGCGCCCGCCCCAGTCGAGGGACGGACGCTTTGCGTGGCCTGGAAGTCAGATGGAGTATTCCGGAGCGGCCCAGACCACAACTTCCGGGTGCTCATAAAAGCGGTAGCCCTGGCCGCGGACCGTGCGCACGGTGTTGGCGAGGCGGCCGAGCTTGGAGCGCAGGCGGCGGATGTGCACGTCGATGGTCCGCTCGTTGGGCACCTCTTCGGCATTGCGCCACAGGCCTTCGAGCAGCTCGTCGCGGCCCACGGTGCGGGTGCCGTTCTCGACGAGGTAGTTCAGGAGTTCGAACTCCTTGAACGTCAGGTTCAGGGATTCGCCGTCGAGCGCCACCTCGCGGCGGGCAAGGTCGATCAGGACGCCGGAAGGGCGCGGGTCCTGCGGCTGCTGCAGGCGGGTGGTCTCGGAACGCTGGCGGGCGCCGACCGTGGGGTCGCCGAAGGTGGAACGGACGACGTCGAGCGCGGAACCCGGGGCGCTGGCCGGGGCGACGGCCACGGCAGCGTAGCTTTCGGCGCCGGACACCAGGGTCTGGGCATAGGCCCGGATTTCCTGGGCCAGCTTGGCAATGGACGTGCCCGCAGCCGCGGCGGTTTCCTCATCGATCCCCATGTAGAGGACGAAACCGCGGGCGACGTTGTCGTTCGGGACGGGACGGACAGGGCTGCCGTCGCCCGGGGCAATCACAGGAGTGGGGGCAGTGGCCGGCGCCGGGGGAACTGCGCGGAGCTGCCCGTAGGAGTTGGGATTGTAGCCCTGCGGGGCATAGCCCGGGGCGGGGAAGCTGTTGCCGGATCCGGCAGGGGCGAGGGATGCACGGCCGACGAAGCCCTGGCGGATACCGGAGGCCTGGCCGGCCTTGCTGGCGTTACGGACGGAGATGTGGACGTATCCGGATGCAACTGACATGGATTGCTTACCTCAATGTGAATGGCCGTCATCGCGGCTCGAATGCTGTTTATCCCCGCAATGAAGACTGGGGAGGGCGCCCGACGCTGGGCTGGGGGCGAATGCCTAGAAACTTCCTGGGGTGTAAAAGTTAGGCGTGCATTCGACAACAGTGCTTCTCGGTACCAGCGGGTGCGCTGATCCAAAAAACTGCGGCTGCAGGTGCTGTTGAGTTCTTGTTCACAATTGAAGTGTGCAACGTAACAATGAGAACTTGCAAGTAACAATGGATGCAAAAGTCCACGATATGAGACAGAACGCGGAATTGTAGTGCAGATCACAATTCTTCCCTGTCAATAAAATAACAGTTGTTCTGGTTTCCGGGCGCCCCAGTGGCGCACTTCGCCGAACATAATTCGCCCCGACCCTCCGATTGCCCGGAATCATTCACTGTAAGCCGGACGGGACAAACCCTTCGTCTACTTACCATTGGAAGTCCAGCGTTCCACAGAGTGGTCACTCCGAAGACCGGGAAAATGCTGGCCCGCAGCCAGTCCCGGCGACGTCCAGCTCGCTAGGCTGGGATTCACAGGCGCCGCACAGGATCCCCAAAGCCGCACCCAACCGGCAGATCGGAGAGTTGTCCCATGGCCACTTCGCACTCCATGACCAACAATCTCCCCCAGCTCAGCCATCCGGATGGCTCCCCCATCCGCGCCCTGGTCGTGGACGATGAACCCAGCCTCTCCGAGCTCATGAGCATGGGCCTGCGAATGGCGGGATGGTCCGTTGCAGTCGCCGCGGACGGCCCCGAAGCCGTGAAGCTTGCCAAGGAATTCCGCCCCGACGTGCTAGTGCTCGACGTAATGCTCCCCGGATTCGACGGCGTTGAACTGCTGGGCAGGATCCGCGCCTTCGCCCCGGAGGTGCCTGCCTTGTTCCTGACCGCCAAGGACGCCGTCCAGGACCGCATCACCGGGCTGGCCGCGGGCGGGGACGACTACGTGACCAAGCCGTTCAGCATGGAGGAAGTGCTGCTGCGGTTGCACCGGCTGGTCCAGCGTTCCGGAGTGGCGGCGATGGATACCGCCGAACTCGTTGTTGGGGATCTCGTCCTGAACATCGATACGAGGGAGGTCCGGCGCGCGGGCGAAGAACTGCACCTCACGGCCACCCAGTTCGAGCTGCTGCGCTACCTCATGGAGAACCCGAAACGGGTCGTCAGCAAGGCACAGATCCTGGACCGGGTTTGGGACTACGATTTCGGCGGGCAGGCCAACATCGTGGAGCTCTACATCTCCTACCTCCGCAAGAAGGTCGACGCCAGCCACCCACCCATGATCCACACGGTGCGCGGCGCCGGCTATGTCCTGAAGCCGGCGGACTGATCCGTGCCTGAACGCTCCACCGGGATCCGCCCCACCGGGCTCAACTGGCGCAACCCGTCCACCTGGCACCTGCGCACCCGGCTCGTCCTCGTCGCCATGGCCCTGCTCGTCGCGATCTGCGGGGCCGTTGGTGTCGTCAGCTATGCCTCGATGGACCACTTCCTGACCGGACAGCTCGACACCCAGTTGGAGCAGGCAGCGGTCCGCGCCCGCGAGTTTGGCCGCTCCGGCCGCTCTGATCCCCTGGAGGCCCGGGGCCTGGCCATCGGAACCCTGAACGCGAGAATCGATGACGGCTCCGTCCGCAGTGCCGGTTTCCTCTCCGAGGACGCCACCCGGGAATCCCTCACCGACGAAGACGACGTGGTGCTCCTGGAGCTCAGGCCGTGGGACGAGCCGGTGGACCGGACCCTGTCTGCCGGAGCCTACCGGCTGGTTGCCGCCGGGACCCCGGGCGGCGACGTGATCGTCACCGGCCTCCCGCTCGCAGAGAAGCAGAACACGCTGGCCACCATGGTCTGGACCATGGTGCTCGTGTCCGCCGGCGGACTCCTGGTCATCGGACTGGCCGGGACGGCACTGATCCGCCGGACCATGAAGCCGCTCGACCAGCTCTCCGAGGTGGCGACGCACGTCTCGCGGTTGCCGCTCGACGCCGGAGAAGTGGGACTTGCCATGCGGGTGCCGGCGTCCGCAGCGCATCCGGGAACCGAGGTGGGCAGTGTTGGCCACGCCCTGAACATGATGCTGGACAACGTCTCCAATGCCCTGGAAGCACGGCAGAAGAGCGAGACGAAGGTCCGCCAGTTCGTCGCGGATGCCTCGCATGAATTGCGCACCCCCCTGACCGCCATCCGCGGCTACACCGAACTGATGCGGATGACCGAACATTTCACCCCCGACGGCCAGAAGTCCCTGGCCCGGGTGCAGAGCCAGTCCGAGCGCATGACCACCCTGGTGGAGGACCTGCTCCTGCTCGCGCGGCTGGATGAGGGCCAGCCGCTGAAGCTCAGCGATGTGGACCTCACCCAGTTGGCCATCGAGACGGTCAGTGACGAGAAGGTCATGGCCCCGGACCGGGTCTGGCACCTGGAGCTCCCGGCAGAGCCTGTGGTGGTGCGCGGTGACGTGACCCAGCTGCATCAGGTGCTGGCCAACCTGCTCTCCAACGCCCGCAAACACACCGGCCCCGGCACAACTGTGGTGACCGGCGTGAAGCGGTCCCCGGACGGACATGCCGAGGTGACCGTGGCGGACAACGGCCCCGGTATTGCGCCCGGGTTCGTGGACCGCGTCTTTGCACGCTTCACGCGCGCAGACGCGTCCCGCAGGAATCCGGTAGCCCTCACGACGCCGGCACCCGGGAGGGGGTTCCTTCCGCGGCGCCCGCTGCACCCGCCGCGGTCGCCCGAGGCAGCCTCCGGGGTCGCCACAACCTCTTCCGCCGCCACGAGCGCTTCCGCCGAGGGAACCAGCGGGCTGGGATTGTCGATCGTGCAGTCGATTGTCGAGGCGCACGGCGGGACTGTCAGTGTGACCTCAGTGCCCGGCCGGACCGAGTTCACCGTTCGGCTGCCGCAGGCCCCGCCCGCAGCCCAAGGGCACCCGGGAGCCGGTCGGGCGCAAGGCGCCCCGCCGCCGTTGTGATTCCTGTTACCAAAATGTGACTTAACCGTCCAGCTCCTGTACGGTTTTTGGGTGCGGCCACCACTAGGCCGCATATCCGGATGTACGCCAAGCTCTGCCGCCTCCCGGATTCCGCTGGACCAGGCAGAGGCGGGGGACCCAGAGTTCCCGGGCATTTCTGCACATCGCACCCTTGGGGTGAAGCCGCCACGTGAGTTTCCGTGCGGCCGGGTGACCTCATCCGAACCCGACAGCTAACTCCGCAGGCGTTGAGAGGCACTCATGACTCAATCCAAGGCACAAACGCGCCCTGACGGCACCGCACCGACGTCGGGCTCCGAACAGTCGCACCACGGCGCCGAGCCGGCCAAGCCCGCGTCAGCCCTGACCCGGTTTGCGCATTACGCCGGCTCGACCGGCCGCCGGGCGGCTGTTGTAGTTGCCGCCTGCGCGGTACTCGTGGGAGCCGGCGCCGCCGGACAGGCGTCCGAGACGGACGCCCGCAATGCCGAGCCTGACAGTTCCACGCAGACAGCCGCCACGGCGGATCCGCTGACGCACCTTGATTTTGAACGCGTCCGGGTCGATACCCAGGCTGTCGTCCCCACCGGCGACGCCGCGGCCGAGCCTGCCGAGGCGCCGGCCCCGGAAGCCCCTGCCCCTGCCCCCGAACCGGCCGCGGCACCCGCACCCGTTGCCGTCAATGACCCTGCAGGCGCACAGGCGTACGCGGCCAGCCAGCTGGGCTCCTATGGCTGGGCGCCCAGCCAGATGCCGTGCCTCCAGAAGCTCTGGACCAAGGAGTCTGACTGGGAGACGACCGCCACGAACCCAAGCAGCGGCGCCTACGGCGTCGTCCAGTCGCTGCCGGCCGAGAAGATGGCCAGTGCGGGCGCCGACTACCGGACGAACTACCGGACCCAGATCAACTGGGGACTGGAGTACGTCAAGGATCGCTACGGCTCACCGTGTGGCGCCCTGAACTTCCACTACGCCAACAACTGGTACTAACCCCAGACCAGCCAG